>CADEDX010000109.1 GCA_902826195.1 uncultured Bradyrhizobium sp.
CTGCATCTTGTTCATGATGACCGACGGGCAAACGCTCGCGCAGACATCAGCCACCGACAATGCAACGCCAGCCGCCGCACAGCCTGCGGCGCCCGCCGAGGAAAAGCCCGCGGCCGCCGCGGAAGAAAAGCCGCCCGCCATTGCCGAACCGAAGCCGGCGCCCGCTGAAGAAAGACCTGTTGTCGCGCAGGAAAAGCCGACAGCCGCCGAAGAGAAGCCGGCTGTCGTCGAGCAGAAACCCGCAGCCGCGGAAGAAAAGCCTGCCATCGTCGAACAAAAGCCCGCGCCAGCGGAAGAAAAGCCCGCCGTCGTCGAGCAGAAGCCCGCGGCTGTGGAGGAGAAACCCGACATCGCCCAGGATAAGCCCGCAGCCGTCGAAGAGAAGCCGGTCGCCGCCGAAACGAGGCCAGTCCCCGTCGAACAGAAGCCGGCAGCCGCGACCGAAAAGCCAGCCGTCGTGGAGCAGACGTCGGCCATTCCGGCAAAGCCTGCGGTCGTCGAGCAGAAGCCGGCCCCCGCCGGCCAAGCAGCCGTTGCCCAGGACAAGCCCCTCCTGAAGAAGAAGCCCGTCGCCCAGCCATCAAGAGTAGCGGCTCGCAGCACCGGCGTAGAGCACGGCAAGCCGGTGTTGCCGGGCCGGGCGACCCACAAGCCGCGCAAGCGTACCATGGTGATGCTCTGCACCGGCTTCCGCACCTACAATGCGTCGTCGGGAACGTACCGCGGCTACGACGGCCGAATGCATTCGTGCCGGTGAGAAGGCGACCGACGATAAATCAGTCCGACGCGTAGTCCTGATGAGCGCAAGCATGATCCGCTCGTCAGTTTGTTCTACGTACGACTCCATTTTGTTCTCAAAGAACGAATCGGAGTCGCTCAAATCAGCGCGCAGCGATTCTTAACGATAGGTTCACATCGCGTTGCGCGATGTCTGCCTTTCTCCGCGCAGCATGCTTATGGCTGCCGTTGCGCCAGATAGAATCCGAACAGCACCGTCATCAGCCCCGCCGCCTGCAAGGCGGTCGGCGTCTCGCCGAGCAACAACCATCCACTGAGAATCGTCAGCGCCGGCACAGTGGCGGGGAACACCGCCGCGCGTGCGACACCCATCGTCTGAATCGAGAAAGCAAACAGATAGAGCGCAGCAGGGCCGGCCAGGATTCCCTGGGCCAGCGCCTGCAGTGCGTTTTCGCCGAAACCGAACGCTGCAACGCGGGCGAAGCCGACAAATGCCACATAGACCGGCAGCAGCGCGAGCGACAGCACGCTGATCACGGTCGCCGCCGAAAACGCGTTGACGCGCCAGTGCCGCAGCAGCGTTCCGAACACCGCGAACATCAACCCCGTTGCAACAAAGAGCAGGTCGCCGAGCACACCATGCGCGCCGATATGGCCGATCGACTCCGCGCCGATCACCGCAAGCCCGCCCACGATGACGATCGCGCCCGCGACGCGCGAGGGCGGCACCCTTTCGCGCAAGAACACCGCGGCCAGCAGCAAGCCGCCCAGCGTCGCGCTCGACGGCTGGATCACGCTGCCATGGCCGAGCGGGACAAACAGGAAGCCGGTATAGCTGATGAGCGACATCACCGGCCCGCCCAGCACCATCAAAACCAGCCCGCGGCTCCAGCCGATGCCGCCGAGGTCGCTGACGCCCGCGCGCAGCACCAGCGGCAGGAACGCCATTCCCGACCACACAAAACGGTGCATCAGCAGATCGGGCGGCGTGAACCCGATCTTCAGCCCGTGCCGCGTCGCCACGAAACCGAGCGCCCAGCACAGCGCAGCACCCGCGCCACAGGCCATCCCGAGCAGGGCCGGCTTCGCTTGCAATGGTCGCGCTGGAATCTTACCGCCGTCGTCCGGCTGGTTCATCGCGGACGCTTAACGCAGTCGGCAGACGCGTTCAACCCACGCGCCTGCAAGTCTCGTAGGGCGGATTAGCGGAGCGTAATCCGCCACTTTCACCAAGAGGCGGTGGGTTACGCTTGCGCTAACCCACCCTGCTCGCAAAAACTCAGGCCGCCTTCGCGACCTTCTCCTCCGACGCGCTTTCCATCGCGCGCATGTAGAGATCGAGCAGGCTTTCGTGCTCGTCGCGCTCGTCCTGGTCCTGCTTGCGCAGCTTGATGATCTCCTTGAGGATCTTCACATCGAACCCTTCGCCCTTGGCCTCCGCGAAGACTTCCTTCTTCTGCTCGTTCAGCTCGGCCAATTCGCCGTCGATGTTCTCGACCCGCTCGACGAACGAACGGATCTTGCCGCCGGGTATGGTGACGTCAGACATGGTGCCTCCCTGTTGAATGAGGTTGTGAAAATGCCCGCAAACAAATAACCAATGTGTTAACCTCGGCGGGTTCCCAGCCGCATCAAGATGGTTAATCCACAAGCCTTGATCATGAACATCATCTCGATTCAGTCGCAGGTCGCTTACGGCCATGTCGGCAACAGCGCCGCGGTGTTTGCGATGCAAATGCATGGCATCGACGTGGTCGCGGTGCCGACCACGCTGTTGAGCAACCGGCCGGGCTATCCGACCCTCCGCGGCCGCGCCGTCGATGCGGAACTGCTGGCCGATCTGTTGCTCGGCATCGAGGAGCGCGGTGCGATCGATGCCGCGCAGGTGATCGTGACCGGCTATCTCGGCTCGGCCGACAATGCCATGGTGGTCGCGGACTTCGTCGCGCGCGCTAAGGCGAAAAATCCATCGCTATCGTATTGCTGCGATCCCGTGATAGGGGACCGCGACCGCGGCCTGTTCGTTCACGCCGACATCCCGCCGCTGGTGCGCGATCTGCTGTGTCCGCTCGCCGATATCGTCACGCCCAATCATTTCGAGTTCGAATGGCTGAGCGGCGCGAAAGCCACGACGATCGATCAACTCATCAAGGCGGCGCGCGCGTTCATGGCGCGCGGCACCGTCGTCGTCACCAGCGCCGAGCTTTCCGACACGCCCAGCGGCGAGATCGAGAGCGTCGCCGTCGAGCGCGCCGGTGCCTGGCGCGTGCGCACGCCAAGATTACCGATCAGCCCGAACGGCACCGGCGATCTGTTCGCCGCGCTGCTCGCCGCCGCGCGTGTCGGCGGTTCGAACACGTCAGATGCGCTCAGCCACGCGGCTTCCGCGATCTTCGCCGTGCTGGAGCGCACGGCAGACCGTGGCACCGAAGAAATGCGCATCGTCGAAAGCGCCGCCCAACTCGTTAACCCCGAACGCAAATTCGAATGTATCGCGATCACTTCGTAGGCCGGATTAGCCGAAGGCGTAATCCGCCATTCATCCGCGAACTGCCGGCGGATTACGCTTAGCTAATCCGCCCTACGCGCAAGAGGAAAATATGAGCCGCTTCTGGAGCCGCCTGACGCACGACCTGAAACCCTATGTGCCGGGCGAACAGCCGCGCATCGCGGAGCTGGTGAAACTCAACACCAATGAAAGCCCGTTCGGTCCCTCGCCGCGCGCGCTGGACGCCATCAGCGCCGAGGCCGCCGATACGCTGCGGCTCTATCCGGACCCGCAGGCGTCAGCCTTGCGTACCGCCCTGGCCACGTATCACAAGGTGCGCCCCGAGCAGGTATTCGTCGGCAACGGCTCCGACGAGGTGCTGGCCCACACCTTCGCCGCGCTGTTGAAGCATGACGCGCCGCTGCTGTTTCCCGACATCACCTACAGTTTCTATCCGGTCTATTGCCGCCTGTTCGGCATAGCCTACGACGCCGTGCCGCTCGACCAAGCCATGCGTATCCAGATTTCAGATTATCGCCGGCAGGCGGGTGCGATCATCATCCCTAACCCGAACGCGCCGACGGGCGTTGCGTTGTCGCAGGCCGAGATCGCAAAACTGCTGGAAGACCATCCCGACGTGCCCATCGTGATCGACGAGGCCTATGTCGATTTCGGCGCCGAGACTGCGATCCCGCTGGTCGCCTCTCATCCAAATCTTCTGGTCGTTCAGACCATGTCGAAGTCGCGTGCGCTGGCGGGCCTGCGGGTCGGCTATGCGATCGGCGATGACGACCTGATCGAGGCGCTGACCCGCGTCAAAGACAGTTTCAATTCCTATCCGCTCGGCCGTCCCGCACAGGCCGGCGCCATCGCGTCGCTGCAAGACGAAGATTACTTTCAGCAAGGCCGCGCGCGCGTGATCGAAGGCCGCGAGAGACTGACGCAAGGATTGAGCAAGCTCGGCTTCGACGTGCTGCCATCTTCCGCCAATTTTGTCTTCGCGCGCCACCCGGCGAATGAAGGCGCCGCGCTCGCCGCCGCGCTACGCGAGCGCGCGGTGATCGTCCGCCATTTCTCCGCGCCACGCATCTCCGATTACCTGCGGATCACCGCGGGCACCGACGCGCAGACTGACCGGCTGCTATCAGCCCTTTCGGAAATTCTGGCAGCCCATAGTCAATAGCTGGATAAGCGCAGCAACGTCCGCGACCACGCGGACACCGTCCCGGATATCGCGAGCCTGTCTTCGGGCGCGCATTCGCGCGACCCGTTGGCTCTTCCAGGCTGCTCGTCCCACTACTCCACGACGTCGAGTTTCACCTTGGCAACACCCTTCCCCACCATCCCGAGCGCATCGGCCGCGGAATAGGAGACGTCGACCACGCGTCCCTGAACATAGGGGCCACGGTCATTGACCCGCACCATCACGGAGCGGCCGCTGGCGACGTTTGTCACCCGCAACTTGGTGCCGAACGGCAGGGTCGGATGGGCGGCGGTCATTTCGAGCGTGTTGAATTTTTCGCCGCTCGCCGTCTTCGTTCCTTCGGTGTAATAGCTCGCAACCCCATGCGACGCCGTTTTGACCTCGCCGGCATCGCTGCGTGGCGCGGACGGGGTGTGCGTTCTCGCGGCGGCCACGCGCCTCTTGATCATGGACGATGTCGTTTGATCTTGGCCGAGCGACGCCTGCCTGACAGTGCGAAGTTCGGATTTTTGGGTCACGACAGAGGACTTCGCACACGCCGCCAGCGATGCGGCTGCGAGCATGACAGCCAGCAGCCGGATGACTTTCCCGACACGCGCGGCGGGGATTGCGTATGCATCAAGTTGAGTACGGCCGGCTCTGACGTCGGCGCGCGAAGTACCGCTGCAGCCAATGGAATACATGTTGAAATACCCCGCTCGTGCCCCAGCCCAAGCCGAAAACCGACGCATGGCGAGCCCCAATCCGGGCGGAAGCGTGGCCGAATGCATCGGGCGCGCTTATCGCAGCGCGATTGCGTCGGAGTGTGGTGATTGCGTCACAGCCGAAAATGTCAGGCGGATTGGCGGGCCGTAATTCGCCGTCGCGGCATTCAAGGCCGATAACGCCTTTTGCTAATCCGCCCGCCGCCCGCTACGCGCGCTCTTCAACTGTAAAAAACTTCGTTCCATCGAAGAAGCGGTTCGGGCGGTTGAATAGCAGCGCGCCGTTCGGAGCATGCGCGATATGGATGTCGCCGCCCGGCCGCCACACGAAGTCGCACGGGCTGCATTTCAAACGCGATGCGGACGCCGGTCAGCGAACGGCGCGACCGGTGACCTGGGTTGGCGCAGCGGTCTCGGCGGTCCGTGTCTTCCGCGGCGTGAGGACGCTGAGCTGATGCGCCGTGACTGTTGAGGTCAGCGCCGATGATTGCTCCCTGACACCAGCGGCTCCGACCACGCGAACCTGCACGGCCGATATCGGCAGTCCCTTTGCTTCATAGCTTGGCAACTCCGCCGCCACGCCGGCAGTGGCGCCGGCAATGGAGATCACGGCGGCTGCGATGGTAAGGTAAGTCTTCTGCACTTCAATTCTCCGGGGTAAGATTCGAACCACAAAGCTACACCTTCTTTGTTGCATCGCAACATCTTAATATTGCTTTGCAACAATGTGGTTCCACCCGCTCAATTAATGTTGATATTTTAACCGGTTACCGGCGGGGCCTGCCCAGCGGGAGAAAAGTATGCAAGTCGCGGTCATCGGCGCTGGAGCGGTCGGATGCTATTACGGCGGGCTGCTGCTCCGGGCCGGGCACGACGTGACATTCATCGGCCGTCCCGTGCATGTCGACGCCATCAACGCAAATGGCCTGCTGCTAGACCTCAAGACATTCAAGGGTCACCTGCCCGCCAAAGCAGCGACCGACGCAACCGCGCTTGCCGCGCCCGACCTCGTCATGGTGTGCGTGAAATCGGCCGATACCGAACAAGCCGGCCGATCGCTCGCCGGACGCTTGCGGCCAAACACATCGGTACTGAGCCTGCAGAACGGCGTCGACAACGCGCAGCGCCTTTCGGCGGTCATCGGCCAGCCCGTGATTCCCGCCGTCGTCTATGTCGGCAGCGAGATGGCAGGCCCCGGCCACGTCAGGCATCACGGCGGCGGCGACCTCGCCATCGGCCGCTCTCCCGCGAGCGAAGCGCTGGCGCAGGCGCTCGAGGCCGCGGGCGTCCACACCACGATATCCGACGACATCGAAGTCACGCTGTGGAGCAAGCTCGTGATCAACTGCGCGTTCAACGCGCTGTCGGCGGTTGCCGATATTTCCTACGGGCCGATGCTGGAAGTAGAAGGCGCCAGGGACGTCGTGACGCGCGCGGTGCAGGAAGCGATCGCGGTCGCGCGCACCAACGGCGTGTCGCTGCCGGACGATCTGCTCGCCAACATCCTCAACATTCCGACCATGATGCCGCAGCAGAAATCATCCACCGCGCAGGATCTCGCGCGCGGCAAGCCGAGCGAGATCGACTTTCTGAACGGCCATGTGGTGCGCAAGGGCGCCGAACTCGGCGTGCCGACGCCAACCAATCACGCGCTTCAGGTGATGGTGAAGCTAGCGGAACGAAACAGGGCGATGTCGTGAAAGTGGCTTCTGCAATCAGTGCGGAGAAAAGTCAGCGATATCCGGAACGATACAAACGCTGTCCCGGATATCGCTTACGCTCTACTGGACGATCGGCAATCGTCGCTACGCAACAAGCCGCTTCTCTAGAATCTTGCGAAAATCGGTGGCGAGGCTGCCGTAATAGCCGGCCAGCACTTCATAAAACGACTGCTCGGCCTTGTCGGTCGCTTCCCGCGCCTGCTGCTCGCAGCGCGAGGCCTTGGTTTCGTATTTTTCTACCTTGGTCTTGAGCTCAGTCACCACCATCGCCATTACTCCCCGCCACTCGCACGCATAGGATGCTAGGCTAGCAAAAGTCGAAAAGATGGCAACCTTGGGGAGATTTCGTAGCGTAGCGGTGAGCAAATGATGACTGCTGCGCTAGCGCACCGGTACCGGCGCCGGCGGTCGCAGCAAGCGCGACTGCGAAGCTCCTGTCCTGGCAGCAGATTTCGTCGCAGCGCGCTTCCCGCTGTCGACTGATTCCAGATAGTTGGTCAGCGCCCAGGCCGAGCTCGATCCGCTGGAATAGTGTTGTTGCAGAAAGAGATAGAGCGTGAGGTGAAAGCGCCCCTTGCTGAGCCCGCGCGGGCTGCGATGGCAGGACGCGCAGCTCTCAGCAAACAATTTCGTCGCCGGCTTGCCCCGATCCAGGTTCTGCGCAAGAGCCACCGATCCACCGAACGCGGCCATCGCAGCCAAAACCAGCAGACCGCAGCGCACTTTGATGGGCAACATTGATTTTTCCGGTGCGGACGAGCCGATTATGGCGGCTGGGGGAGAGAGGGGAAAAGATGGCAGGTTCAGCGTAATCTGCTGCCCGCGCGTGGCGAAAACGGGGAGCGCTTTTGCCATTATTGCGTTGCAATCGCGGCAACGAGCCGTTCGCGGCCACGGTTCGCACGCATTCAATATGGCGGCTTCTTCCGTTCGCGCTGGGCCCTTGCCGCCTCCATCCACCACGCGAGATCGTCGGCAAAGCGCGGAAACGCGTGCGACAGCGCCTTGCCGCCCTCGCCCGTCGGTTTGCCGTCTTCGGTCAGCGTCTGCGCGATTGGGCCAACGGCGATCGAGCTCGAGATCACCACCATGCCCATTTCCGAAAGCGTGCCGTGCCATGCCAGCGCGGCGCGCGCCCCTGCGAAGCGGCCGGCGGAATAGCTCGCGATCGCGGCGGGACGCCAGAACCACTCTTCGAGAAAATGATCGGTGAGGTTCTTCAGCCCCGGCTGGATGCCCCAGTTATATTCGCCGGTAACGAACACAAAACCGTCGGCAGTGCGGATCTTCTCGGCAAGTTGTTCAAGCGCGGCCGGCGCGCCGCCTCTCGGATGTTCCTTGTACATCCGGTCGAGCATCGGCAGCCCGATCGCCTTGGCGTCGATCAATTCGACGTCGTCGCCGCGCGCGGCAAATCCCTCGATGGTGAACTGCGCGAGCCGGATGCCCATGCGGTCGGAACGATAGGAGCCGTAAAGCACGAGAATGCGATTTCCCATGACGCCTGCCCTTCAAAGTGGTGGAGGATACTGTCGAACCACGCGGCCCATCGCCATGCAAGACCACGCGTGTGCGGCGAATGGCGCGCAATTCACAAAACGCCAACAAAAAAACGGCCACGCGGCCGCTTCCTTGCAATTGCACGTGAGGGGCTATCAATAAGGCCCTTCGTAATAGCCGTAGGAATCGTAGTACGGCGAGCCGGCGACGGCAGCCGCCGTGCCCGCGACAATGCCGGCCGCAACGCCGGCAGGACCGGGGCCGTAGTAGGCGCGCGGCCCGTAGCCGCCCTGATAGTAGCTGTGGTCATGGCGGCTCGGCGTGCGCACGCCGTACCCGCCGCGCAGATAGTTCGAATTCGGGTAGTTGAACCCGATCATGCCGGGCTCCTGGGTGGCTTCCTGCGACATCGCGGCGTCGCAAGCGCCGTCGCCAGAATCGCGGCCGCGCCAAGCAGTGTCAGTTTCGTCATTGTCCGTCCTCCATCTGAGTATGAGAACGACGGACAAGAGCACGGCGCCGTGAATTTCATGGATGAATTCGTGAAAAGAAAAAGGCCGGGCGGGCGTTACGCCGCCGGCCTTTCTTTGCAACTGCCGGCTTGGAGGTCCGGTTCCGCTGCAATTCCATGCCTAAAACTTCAGCACTGCACCGTTAAGAAAATCCTAATGAGGCGACTGTGAGTCACATCACGGAAGCACAAAACCTTCTGCGACAAGCTTCGTACCAATAGAAGCAGCTCGCTTCGAGCGCAGGAGGCCCAGATGACCCAGGTTTATTTCCACTGCTCGAGTTCCCGGGAAGTCCGCATCGACCGATCCGGCGAATCGGTCAGCGATCTCGCCGAAGCGCGCGACCGTGCGGCCGGCCTTGTGCGTTCGCTCATCACGGGGCGAGACGCAGAAGACTGGCGCGACTGGGTCGTGCATGTCAGCGACGACTATGACGACGAGATCTTCGTTCTGCCGTTCGCCTTCGTCCTCGGCAAACCGCACTGAGGGAGATGGCCATGCTGCCGGCGCGCCCCTTCACGCTGCTGCTTCGCGGGCTTGATGCGATAGTGGCGCGCTGTCATCGCCTGATCGAGCGCGCCTTCGATCCCTATCGTCCCGAGCGGCATTACATGCGCGGCCCCGGCCCGAAATGGCACGCCAGGCATCGGGCCGGCATTGCCCTTCAAGCATAGCCGTAAGCGCCAGCGGCGCGCGCCGCGTCAAATCTCCAAAAACCCCTTGTAGCCTTGTGGTTTGCGTGGCGCACCGGTTCCAAAATCGGAACCTGCGGTCGCAACCTCTCCACGAGATCGCCTTGCTTTGGTCAAACGACGCTGGCCGTGTGGCGACCTTGAATAGGCTTTTGGGCCTGCGGCCTTTGTCGCCGCGACATATGCTCGCCGCCCGTTGCGGGTGACATTGGACTGAGCAAGGGACCACCAATGCAATCGAAGCCAATGAAAGAAACCGATCCGCGCGACGTTTTTGCGATCGAATCGTTGCTGGCCGCACATGCCGAAAAGGCGCCGCCACCGGCACACGATCCGGCTGCCGCCGCACCGGCGCCGCCCGTGCACGTCGTACCGCCGATTTCGATCGTCGCGCCGATTTCCCATCTCGATCCTCCGCCGGTCGAACCGGCGTTCCGCGCCTCGGACACGCGCGATATCCCGGTCGAAAATGCGAGGTCAAGCGAGATCAAAGTGGATGTTCTCAAGCCTCGCGGCGCGCAGCCCGCGTCCAAATGGATGAAACGCGTCGTGATGGCGGTGCTCGCCTTGTTGGGCGCCACGGCCGCTGCAGGCTGGCATCAATATGGCGATCAGGCCAAGGCGATGGCCGCCGAATGGGCACCGCCCATCATGCTGGCGGCATTTCCCTCGGCAACCCGACCAGCCACGGCAGAGCAGCCGAGTGCTCCTGTTGCCGTAGCCACCGCCACGGACCAGATCTCCGCGCAACAGCCGGCGGCAACGGCCGCGGATCAACCCGCTCCGGCCGCCGTTGCTGCGACGGCTCCTGCTGCAGATCCAAACCAGTTGCAGTCGATGGCGCAGGATCTCGCCGCGATGGGCCAGCAGGTAGAGGAACTGAAAGCCACCATCGCGCAACTCAAGGCTGGCCAGGCGCAGATGGCGCGTGAGCTTGCCAAGGCGTCGGAAGGGAAGGCGGCCGAAACCAGGCCCACTGAACAATCCCTGCGGCCGAAAGTGTCGGCGCTGACGCCCCCGCCTGCGCAGCGCCCCGCTCCGCCGCCCGTGCGCAAGCCGAAGCCGGTCGCCTCGACCTATGCGACTGCGCCGGTGGCCGCCGCAGCGCCGCCACAGGCGGCAGCGCCGTTGCCGCCACCACCGCCCGCGCAAGCCATTGCCGACGACGGTCAACCGGTGGTGCGACCGCCAATGCCGCTGCGCTAACTGCCATCAAGCGAACTCGGCCGGTCGCGCATCCGCGCGATCGGCATCGCCTTTTGCTGGCCTTTCGCGAAGCTCAGCTCTGGTGCGGTCCCCGCATCAACTTCATGGCGTCCTCGACATGACGCCACTCCCTCGCCTCCTCGGTCTTGCCATTGCTCTCGCAGGCCTGCGCATTGCGGGCCGCTTCTGCAATCGCGGTGAGGCCGTGCTTCTCCATCATCTGGCGTGCGATCGTGTGGATCTGCATTTCCGACATCATGTCGCTCTCCCAGGGTTCCACCAGTCCCGGCCACAGATCGTGCTGACTGCGGCTTCATGATAAAAACCGCGGAACCGAAAGTCTCGTTCCTTCCGCGGTCGATGATAGTTTTCGAAGAATTCTACGGGTCGTGCGGTTCCGCACGGCGCAAAACGCGTCCCGTAGTATTCCGTACGCAATTAACCCGGATATCGATCCGGGCCTGCGCCTGCTATTCCAGCGCGAACAGCGAATGCGGGAGTCGGACATGGCAAAGGTCTATTTCCACTACTCCAGTTCCGACGGCGTATGCGTCGATCAGCGCGGCACCGCCGTCGGAAACTTGGCCGAGTTGCGCGACCACGCCGCCCGCGCCGTGATTTCGCTGATTGAGGGACGAGGTCCTGAAGACTGGCGCGAATGGACGCTGCATGTCAGCGACGACCTCAACGACGTAATCTTCGTGCTGCCGTTTTCATCCATGCTGGGCAAGCTGCACTGAGAGGTCGCCATGCTGGTCGTGCAATTGCTGCTCCGCCCCGTCACGGAAATTCTGATTCACTGGCGCAGGCTGGTCAATCTGGTCCGCGATCCCTATCGCCCCGAACTGCACTACATGCGCGGCCCGGGTCCGAAATGGCACGCGAAGCATCAGGCCATTCGGCAACGCGCCCGCTTTCGTAGGATGGGTTGAGCCCTTCGCGAAACCCATCAATCCCGGTGGCTGACGCGTGATGGGTTTCGCGAAGGGCTCAACCCATCCTACGATCTACTGCAATCTACAAATCCCCCAAATCCGGCGGCGCGAACCAGTTCGTCAGCGACAGCCCGCCGTCGATCACGATCGCCGCCCCCGTAACATAGGCCGAGACCCGGTTTGACAGCACCGCCAGCGCGAGCGGCGCCAGGTCATTGGCCTCTCCGAGCCGGCCGAGCGGAATGTGTCTGGCCAGCGCGGGATCCGCCACGAAGCCACCGGCCGCAATCGCGCCAGGCACCAGCGCGTTGACGCGGATGCCGAAGCGGCCGAATGTCTTGGCCAGTTCCTTCACCAGCATCGCAAGCCCCGCCTTCGACGTCGAGTAGTGCGGCAGGTTGCGCGGCGTGCCGGCATGCAGCGAGGTCAGCAGCAGGAACGAGCCGGGCTGCTTGGCGGCGATCAGCTTTCGCGCCAGTTCGCGGGACAGATGGAATCCGGCCTCGAGATTCACTGCATGCATCCGCGCCCAGACCTCCGTCGTGACGCCAAGCGCGTGATCGGCTTCACGACGCGGCGGCGATGCGCTGTGCACGAAATGCGTTATTGTTCCGAGCGTGCCAGTGGCTTCCGCCAGTAACCGTTCGCGCGCCGCGGCATCGGCGAGATCGCCGACCCAGGGCGCTGCGAGGTCCGGCCGCGCCGATGCCTTGATCGCCGCGGTCACCGTTTCCGGGTTCACATCGGCAAACACCGTGCGCACGCCCTCACCGACCAGGGCCTGCGCGATCGCACGGCCGATCCCGTTGCCCGCGCCGGTGATCAGCGCCGCCTCGTGCGAAGGATCGAATGGATGGTCGAGCAGGCCCATGGTCATGTCTCCGGTTGAGAGGTTGCGTCCAATTCTACAGGCCGCAGCCCGGGTTGGGGATACGTTATTCGCCAACGACCATGGCTGACGGTGTCTTGCGCTGAATCAAATCGGCGCGCCACGTGCATCGTTAGGTTGCTTTTGCCGTGTCAGAAACGGTCCTAATCTCCACCCCGTAACCGGCGGGCACCGCCCATGCAGACCCGTGTTCGAAAAGTTGCCCACGTTCTGGAACGCCTCGGCTTGGCCATGGCAGGTGCGGCCAGCGGGTTGTTCGTGGCGGCGCTGGTGGGAACGAGCCACGCGGCACTCACCAATCAAGGTTTTCTGCTCCTGATGATGATCGGCGGCGCCGTCGGTTTCTATCTTGGCATCGATACACCGCCATTGCCCAGCAAGCCACCGGGCGACGGGGCTGCCGAAGGCGTCTGGGTCGGCAAGGTTGATACGCCGGAATTGCTCAGCGCGATCGGCACCTTCCTGGCGGCATTGTCGGCGTTCACCTGCGTCGCCGTGATCGTGCTCCGGCGCGATCCGCAGATGGGATGGGTATGGACGATCATGGCGGGATGGGTCGTCGGCGTCGCCATGCAGATCGTCGCCGGAACGATCGCCCGTCTGCGCCGCTAGACAAACCGCGTTCGCGGGTCAGCCCTCCTCTTCCAGCGTCATCACAAGGCCGCGCGCCACTCGTTCACAAAGTGTTAAGTACGCTCTGCGGAGGTCCGCCGCATTTCCAAAAATTTCCACAATCTCGCTTAGGAAAAGGAAAGCATACGCTTTCGAGACAGGGAGAATTCTGATGCGGTTAGGGCAAGCGATCTTCTTCGGTTCGGCGGCCGCCCTCCTTACGCTGGCCGCGCCGACACTCGCCCGGAATTCCAACGCGACACCGCACGCGGCAAAGGCGATCGAGGCGCCCGCGTCCTCCTGTCATGCCTACCAGCAGGCTGCGGACGGATCGTGGATGCAGCTTTCCTGTCAGGAAATGGGTTCCAAGACGCCCGCTCAGTCCCGCCCTGCCGCAGAGGGCGCGGCCGAAGAAGCGCGCTAGACTAGGCCGCCGCCCGCGGCGGCTTACGCCGTCCTGCTCGGCCAATCGTCGAAGCCGCTGCTTTCGCAGCCGGTGCGTTCCGACCGCCGGGAGCGCGACATAGTTCCGCACGCCCGCCTGCTTCGCCGCCGCGATCAGAGCCCGCTGACGAGACGATATCGGCGCCCGCAAGCGCTCGCTGCAGGCCCTCACCGGTTGCGGCATTGTCCCCCTGCGTGGCGATGCCTGCAGAGCCGATATCCTGGCTCCTTTCCCGACACGCGCAACACCCGGACGAGCCGCAACGCCCCGCTGTGCCGTGCGCCCCCGTAAACCACGGGTTAATTAGCACCACTTATACTGGTGGCACTGCACGCCCGCACCAGCGCAAATGGCCAAAAATCCCATGAAAATCGGTAACCTTCTCACGGCTGTCATCGTTTCGCTTTCCGCCGTCGCCGGCGCGCTCGCCATCTACGTAGCCACTTCCAAATATCAGACCATGGAGAAGGTCTCGGTGGCACAGAGCCGGCTGGAGGTGGTTCGGGCAGTCGGCGACATCCCGCGCTACATGAACTCCGAGCGTGGCTTTGCCACCAACATCCTCTATGGACCGGCGGCGGTGGACCCCGCGATTCGCAAGGAGCTCAACGAGAAGGTGCGCAAGAACACCGACGGGGCCCGCGAAAAGATGAACGCGGTGCGCAAGAACCTGTCGGCCAGCCTCGACGACGCCGCAACGATCGGCGCCGGCATCGACGATCTGAACGCAAAATTCAACGCGCTGCGCGAGGCCATGGACAAGGCGATCGACGGCCCGGCCGAAACGCGCAAGGACGCCGCCAGGAAACTCGTCTCCGACAATGCCGTGTTCAACGTCGCGGCCACCAAGCTGCTCGACGAGCAAGTGCGTCGCATGGCCCAACTCGATGGCGATGCCTACCGGCAAGCCATCTACGCCAACATCGCCTGGAACTTGCGCGACGTCGGCGGTTTCAACTCCAGCCTCCACAAGAATCTCGTCGGCGCCAATCGCGCCGCCACCGAAGCGGAAAAGATGGAGTATTCGCGCTCGCAGGGCCGAGCCGACCAGATCCAGATGTCGCTGATGGAATTGCACGGTAACCCGGCAACGCCTGCCAACGTAGCAGCCGCGCTGGAGAAGATGACCGACATCTACGTCATGCGTTTCGGTAAGGAGCTGAAGCTCGTCAAGGACGGCGCGGTTTCAGGCAAATACGAGCATAATGTCGATTTCTTCTATGCCGAATCTCAGGTCGCCCTCAGCGCTATCGTCGATGTTCGCAACGCTTTCTACGACAATGCCGAGCAGATCCTGGGCGCCAACTATTCCGCCGCGCGCTTCAGCTTCCTGGTCGCGCTCGCGGTCCTCATTGCGGTTACCGCAGCCAGCGCCGGGCTGATCGTGATGGTGCGCCGCCGCGTCTGCAATCCAATCGTCGATCTCACCGCCTCGATGACGCAGCTGGCTGGCGGCGACGTCTCCGGCGAAATCGTGGGCGCCGGTCGCGGCGACGAGATTGGCGCAATGGCTGCCGCCGTCGGCGTCTTCAAGGACAGCATGATCCAGGCCGAACGACTTGCCACCGAGAAGGCTTCCGAGCGCGACGGCAAGATGCGCCGTGCGCAGGTGCTCGACGAACTCACCCGCGTGTTCGAAGCCACGGTCACCGAACTCGTCGGCGGGCTGTCGTCGGCGTCGTCCATTATGGAATCTAC
>CADEDX010000110.1 GCA_902826195.1 uncultured Bradyrhizobium sp.
ACGGCTGGTAGTCGTATTTGTTGGCGAGGCTGCGCAGCAGCAGCACCGTGACCGCGGCCACCGCGACCGGCACCGGCGCGGTCAGCACGATGTTCGGAAACGTGAACCAGCGCTGCGTATACTGCAGGCTGAGGAACGGCGTCGCGGCGCTGACCGCGCCGATGGCGCCGAGCATCGCCATCAGAAGCATCCAGCTCAGGCGATAGGCGCGATCGCGCAATTCGCCTTCCGTCTTCATGACAAGCCACGTCGCGCCCAATAGCGCGTAGCCGATCACCAGCGCCACGCCGGTGAGAATGCTGAACGGCGTCAGCCAGTCCCACCAGCCGCCGGCATAGGAGCGTCCTGAGACGTGGATGCCCTGCAGAATCGCGCCGAGTGCGATGCCCTGCGCCAATGTCGCCAGCAGCGATCCGCCGGCAAAGGCGATGTCCCACTTGTTCCGCTCTTTCGTGGTGCGCCAGCGGAATTCAAAGGCGACGCCGCGGAACACGAGGCCCAGCAGCATCGCGATCATCGGCGTGTAGAGCGCCGGCATCAGGATCGCATAGGCCAGCGGGAACGCCGCCATCAGGCCGCCGCCGCCGAGCACCAGCCAGGTTTCGTTGCCGTCCCACACCGGCGCGACCGAATTCATGATGACGTCGCGGTCGCGCTTTTCCGGAAACAGTGGAAACAGGATGCCGAGGCCGAGATCAAAACCGTCCATCACCACGTAGACGAACACGGCAAAGGCGATGATGAAGGCCCAGATGACCGGAAGGTCGATCCCGATCATCGCGCGGCTCCTTCGGCGACCGCACCGGAGGCGGGCGTGATGCCGGCGGCACGGGCGGGAACGTCGCTGCGCGGGCCCTCTTCGCCCGGATGCGGCGGTGCCGCCATCAGGCGCAGCAGGTAGATTACGCCGGCCGTGAACACCGCGAAATAGACGATGATGAAGCCAATCAGCGAAGAGGCCACCGCGGGCGCCGCCAGCGGCGAGGCGGAATCAACCGTTCGCAACAGCCCATACACCGTGAACGGCTGGCGCCCTGTCTCGGTGGTGACCCATCCCGCCAGCACGGCGATGAAGCCCGACGGCGCCATCGCGACCGCAAACAGGTGCAGCAGCCGGGAATCGTACAGCTTACCCTGAATTCGCATCAGGAGGCTGAACGCGCCGAGCGCCAGCATCAACAATCCCATGCCGACCATGATGCGGAATGACCAGAACGTGACCGGCACCGGCGGCCAGTCTTCGCGCGGCACGGTGTCGAGGCCGGCCATCGGCGCGTCAGGCGAATGCTTGAGGATCATCGAGCCGAGTTTCGGCACCTCGATCGCATAGTCCATTCGGCCGGCCGCCTGGTTGGGCCAGCCGAACAGGATCAGCGGCGCGCCGTCCTTGTGGCTGGTGAAGTGGCCTTCCATCGCCATGATCTTCACCGGCTGGTGTTCCAGCGTGTTGAGCCCGTGCTGGTCGCCGGCGATGATCTGGATCGGCGCCACCAAAGTCGCCATCCACATCGCCATCGAAAACATCACGCGCGCACCGGCGAGGTGGCGGTTGCGCAGCAAGTGATACGCGCCGACCGCGCCGACCACGAGCGCGGTGGTGAGGTAGGCCGCCAGTACCATGTGCACGAGGCGGTAGGGGAAGGATGGGTTGAAGATTACCTTCAGCCAGTCGACGGCGATGAACTGCCCGTCGGTATTGACCGCGTGGCCGGTCGGCGTCTGCATCCAGGAATTGGCCGACAGGATCCAGAACGCCGAGATCAACGTGCCGATCGCGACCATCAGCGTCGCCAGGAAATGCAGTTTCGGCCCAACGCGCTTCAGGCCGAACAGCATGACGCCGAGGAATCCCGCCTCGAGGAAGAACGCGGTCAAGACCTCATAGGCCATCAAGGGGCCGATCACCGGTCCGACCTTGTCGGAGAAGGCCGACCAGTTGGTGCCGAACTGGTAGGACATCACGATGCCCGACACCACGCCCATGCCGAACGCGACGGCGAAAATCTTGAGCCAGTAGTTGAACAGGTTGATGAAGACGTCGCGCCCGGTCCACAGCCAAAGCGCCTCAAGCACGGCGAGATAGCTCGCCAGCCCGATCGAGAACGCCGGGAAAATGATGTGGAACGACATCGTGAAAGCAAACTGCGCCCGGGCGAGTACTACAGCATCCCAGCCTTCGAACATCGATATCACCCGTCGCAATTTCACCGGGCGCAATCGCTTTCGAAAAAGGACGTATAGTTTTCGAAAAATTGCGTCCGAACCGGATATTCACTCTATCACGCCGGATGCGCAATGTATCTGCGCGCGGCGCGGAACTGGCGTGCGACGCTATCTCGCACCGGGTTGGGGAAGCCGTAACCGTCTTGTGATCTCGGCCTGCACGGCGCGGGTTTGCTCCTTGCCGACCAGCACCGGGCTGCGCACCTTTCTGCCGGAGTGGAGGCGGGCCGCAAGCGCGTAATGCGAGCCGCGCCGACCGCCGCTTTCGACATCGATGTGCGCGACGTCGTCGCTGCCGGCCACGATGATGTCGATCGCGCCCGTCAATGACAGCCGCTCCATCCGGATGCCGCCATCGCGCACGATCCAGCATCCGCTGGCCCGGTAGAGATACCTGGTCAGAAGGAAGGCGACGATCGCGCCGAATGACCAGATGGCAATGCCGAGGCCGGACAATTTGCCGCTCCACAGCGCGAAGGCGGGAGGCAGAACCACGGAACAAACCAGCACCCCGGTGAGCGCCCGGAACGCCCACAGGCGTCGGACACTGACCGGCTTGCCCAATCGTATCGCCGCATTCGCGGCATCGAGCGGATTCTCGGCCAGTTCGGGCGCGGGCAACTGGAGCAGCCGCGCGATCTGCACGGTGGTTCTTTTCACCTGGGTGATGTCAGGCAGCGGCGGCGAGGTGAGCGTATCGCCCGACCCGGTCTCGAAGATCAGGGTGAACTCGACCGATTTGCCGAGGCTCCGGCGCAGCCGCATCTCCGACAATTCGTCGTTCCGGATCGATCGCCGGTGCAGCTTGCCGAAAGGGCGCTGTTCGCCGATCAGGATCTCGCCCGGCGTGACGATCCACACCACATTGCGATCGAACAGCGCGGCCACCAGCAGCAGGCCGCCGAACAACAGCGCGAACAGCGCGGCGATGCCGAGCCACTGGTCGTTTGCCAGATGGGCAAGGCCGGGCAGGGCGATCAGGCACACCACGACGGCAATGCCGGCGAGAACCAGCCGCTCGTTGAGCGTCGTGCCCCTGCGTAGCCTGACTTCATTCTCGTTTGCCGCAGCATCCATCGCCCGCGGCAGACATCATGATCGGCCTTATTACGTCAAGCAACAAATCTGCGACTGCAACGCGACCAGACGCGCGATTTCAACTCGCTGCGTTCAGCAATGCGGCGACCGTGCGGTCGATCTGCTCGTACTGGCCCTCGCCATCGTGCTGAAATACGATCTTTCCGTTCCGGTCGACGATATATTGCGCCGGCCAATAGCGGTTGCGGTAGGCATTCCAGGTCTGGGAATCATTGTCCTGCGCCACCGGGTAAGTTATGCCGTGCCGCTTTAGCGCCGCCTGCACGTTCGAGGCGGAGCGCTCGAACGGGAATTCCGGCGTGTGGATGCCGACGACGACGAAGCCACGGTCCTTGTATTTGGCGTAGAGCGCCGTGACGTGCGGCAGCGTGTTCACGCAGTTGACGCAGCCATAGGTCCAGAAATTCACGAGCACGACGTTGCCGCGAAGATCGGCCAGTTTGAGCGGCGCGGAGTTGAACCAGTTGCCGAGGCCGGTGAAATCGGGCGCGGTGGACTGCGTTGCGGCGACGGTGAACGGAGTTTCCGTCGCGGATGGCGCGTCGCCGCTCAAGGCGGGTATCGCGGAGCCTGCGAGGGAAACGGCAATGATGGCGGCGGATGCGGCGAGCGAGCGCAAGTTCATGGCAGTCTCCGTAGGGTTCAGAGGCCGGTCTGGCCGTTGGGGTAGAAACCGGTGAGCCACGCCACGATCAGCGTGTCGTACTGGAAATAGGAGAGAAGCGCGAAGGCGATCACGACAGCGCCGAAGCCCTGCTGCAGCCGAGGCGCGATATGCGCCACGCTGCGAACGCGGGTCGTGACGGCCTGGCCGCCATAGGCGATCGCGAGCATCGGAACCGCCGCCCCGATGGCGTAGACGACCAGCAGCAGGCTGGCCCAGGCGGTGTCTTTCGAGGTTGCGATGACCGTCAGGATCGAGCCCAGCACAGGCCCGGCGCACGGCGTCCAGACCAGGCCGAGCGTGGTGCCCAGAACGAAGCCGCCGGTCATTCCCTGCCGTGACGCCGCCGAACCGCCGGTGAAGCCGCCGATGCGGGCGGACAGCCACTCAAAGGGCGCCGGCCAGATCATCAACAATCCAAAGCCGGTCAGCAGGATCGCAGCGCCCATGCGCAGGAAATTGGGATCGAAATCGAACACGCGCGTGATCGCACTCAGCAGCAATGCCACCATCGAGAATGACATCACAAAGCCGAGAGCGATCATCGCCGGCCGCGCCTTTCCCGTCTGGCCGACCGATGCCCCGAGGAGGATAGGCAGCATCGGCAGCGTGCAAGGCGCGGCCACGGTGACGACACCTGCGAGCAGGGAAAGAACAAGATCGAGCATCGAAAGCATCCATTACCGGCTCCCGGCGATTCCATTGCCGGGCGCTTGATCCATTTCGCGGTGATGGGGCAGGGCGTTACATGGGCAGCGGATCGGATGCGTCACGTGTCTGTGAGACATTTCTTGTGACGTACACGAAATCGGGCGCAAAAGCAGAGCGACCCGGCGGGGGGGCATCCCGGCCGGGTCGCTGGAGGTCGCTTGGGGTCTGAGACTTGGGAGGTCTCGGTAGGCTAGAAAGTCAGCGGGGGTCTCGCTGTCTTGCATCGTTGGTCAGAGTTATAGGCGGTGCGCTTTTCCGGGTGATGTCGCGAATTGTTTCATTTGTTTCGTCGGCGGTAATCTTTGTCCGGCGAAAGGGACCCGTTTCTAACTCCTGATTCTGGCTTAACGAATTGATATTGCAACAGTTTAGGCGGCGATGCTGTTCACGCCGGCGCCCTTAAGCAATTCCGCCAATTGTTTGCGGGCGTAGAACATCCGCGTCTTCACCGTGCTCTGGGGAATGCCGATGATGGCGCCGGCCTCTTCCACCGACTTCTCGTGATAGTAGACGAGGTTGATGATCTCGCGATGCGCGGGTGACAGTTTTGCGACGCAGGCGCGCAGGATGGCGCTGGTGTTGCTGCGGTCGAGCGAAGCTTCCGGCGTATCGGCCTCATCGGCAATGTCGAGCACGTCGTCCTGATCGATGTCCTCGTGCTTGCGCTGGCGCAGTGCCGTCAGCGCCTTGAAGCGGGCGATCGACAGCAGCCAGGTGGAAACCTGCGAGCGGCCTTCGAACTGCGCCGCGGTCCGCCACACGTCGAGAAAAACCTGGCTGACAAGATCTTCCGCCATCGTGGTGTCGCGCACCATGCGCAGCACGAAACGGTACACGCGCACATTGTGACGCGAATAAAGCACATGCATCGACGTGCGGTCGCCCTTGGCAATACTCTGCAGCAGCATTTCGTCAGATGTCGCACGGGCGGCGGCAATCGACTTCTTGGCTGCGGCATTGATGGCGACGACGTTCGACATGACTGGCTCCCAATTCAACGCCAACAGGCGTTTTCGTTGGGAAGATTGTTAGTCAGGCTCGGTTTCGGGACGTCTGCACGAAAAGGGGAAAATGGTTTCATGCCGGAAAGAATTGTTTCGTCGTGCGGCCTGCGACGAAACATTCGGCCGAAAAACGCCAGTCATTTCAATATGCGGAAAATGCCGATATTTCAGCGGCGGAATAGTTCCGCATGCACCAACTCTATCGTCGTCCCTGCGAACGCACGGATCCATATGCCGCGGCCTGCGAAATGGGAACGCGAGAGGACGACTTTGCTCTGGGCAGCCCAAACGGTGGTGGATTTCCACAGTTGCGGCCACCGATCTTCCTCGATGGATCACGCGGTATGGGTCCCGGCGTTCGCAGGAACGACCGGGACCGCCTACCCCTTGTCGCCCGCCGGCGAGAACAGATACCCGCCGCCCCTGATCGTGCGGATCACGGCGGGCTTGGTCGGGTCGATCTCGATCTTGCGGCGGATGCGCATGATGCGCAGGTCGACCGCGCGGTCGAAGGCCTCGGCGTCGCGCGCATTGGCCAGTTCCAAGAGCCGCTCGCGCGACAGCACGCGTTTCGGATTGGCCGCGAACACCTTCAGCAGCCCGAATTCGGACGCCGTCAGCGGATGCTCATTGCCTTCGTCGTCGCGCAGCGCCTGGGCTTCGAGGTCGAGCCATTTGGTGCCGAACCGCACCAACTGCTCCTTGTCGGCCTTGGCCGCCACAGGCTCCGGGGCGGCCGCCGCCCTGGCCGGGGTGCTGCGGCGAAGCACCGAGCGGATCCGCGCCATCAGTTCGCGCAGCTCGCAGGGCTTTGCGATGTAGTCGTCGGCGCCGAGTTCGAGGCCGACGACGCGGTCTATCGGGCTCGCGGTCGCCGTCAGCATGATGACGGGGACGTTGATCTTGCTCTTGAGGTCGCGAATGATCGACAGCCCATCTTCCTCGGGCATGTTGAGGTCGAGCACGACGAGATCGGGCACGTTGCTCTCGATCTCCTTGCGCAGGCTCTTGCCGCCGTCGCACAGCGTGACGCCAAAACCGTGCATCTTGAGATAGTCGCCGACCATCTCGCGTGCCGGCGCCTCGTCGTCCACAATGAAGATATGCGGGTTCTGGGTCATGTCGTCTCTGTCGCGGGCAATCTAACGGTAAACGTCGAGCCCTGTCCGGGGCCGGGGCTCTCTGCAGTCACATGGCCGCCATGCATGTCGATGATACGTTTGACGATCGACAGGCCAAGGCCGGTCGAGCTCTCGCCGGCGGTCGGCTTGGCCGATAGCCGCTGGAACCGGCCGAACAGCCGGCCGAGGTCCTCCGGCGAAAGGCCGGCGCCCTGGTCGGAAATGCGGATCACCGTGTCGCTGGCCTCGTGGGTGACAGTCACCGTGATCTTGCCGCCGATCGGCGAGTATTTGATGGCGTTGCTGACGAGATTGTCAATCGCCTCACGGATCCGGTCGGTATCGCACATGGTGACGATGTTCGGCGGCGCCGACAACGTGATCGCCTGCTGCTTGTTGATCGCGGACGGCAGGTTGGAATCGGCGACCTCGGCGACCAGGGCTGCGACATCGACCGGCTCGCGGCGGATGGTGATGTCGAAAGCGTCCGCCATCGCATCCGAGATCAGGTGGTCGACCATCGAGGTCAGGCGCTTGGTGGCGTCGCGGATGTGGTCAACCTGGGCGGTGACGTTCTCCTTGGGCGAGCCGGCGCCGATCAGTTCGGTCAGCATTTCGGTGCGGCCGAGGATCACGCCGAGCGGATTCTTCAAATCGTGCGCGACGGTGCCGAGGATCTCGTTCTTGAAGCCGTTGGCGCGCTGCAGCCGCAGCCACTGCGCCGAGAGGCGGCGGTTGGCCTGCATCAGGGCGCGGGTGCGCTGCGCGACGCGATCCTCGAGCTGGGTGTTGGCCTCGTGCAGTTGCCGGTACAGGATGACGTTGTCGAACGCGATCGACAGCCGGCTGGAGAAGATCTCGACCAGCGCGCGGTCGGTATCGGAAAGCTGCCGCTCGGCCTGCAGCAGCACCACCACTTCGCGGCCAGAGCCTGTGCGCAGATAAAGCACACTGCGGTGATCGGCGAATTCGTTCTTGCGGCGCAGGAAGGCTGCTTCCACCATCTCGCGCAAATCCGGATCGAGCGACTTGGAGCTGGTCGAGCCGATGAATCGGCTGTAGCAGCCCGAGCCCGCCAGCACCGAAAACTCGCTGCCCGGCGCGCCGTCGTCGCGCAGCACCAGGATCCCTGCGCAATCGACGTTGAGCAGCGAGGCGAGCTGGGTCAGCACGCCCTCGGCCAGCCGCTGCATCGACTTGAAGTCATACAGCGTCGAGGCGGCGTCGATGATGATCTCGAGCCCGCGCCGCGTCTGAACCATGCGTTCGAGCTGCTGGTAGCTGCGCAGTGCCGCCGTCAGCGAGGTGAACAGCTTGTCAGCGGTCAGCTCGGTCTTGGCCTTGTAGTCGTTGATGTCGTACTGGACGATGACGCGGCGCTCGGGCGCCTGGCCCGGCTGGCCGGTACGCAGAATGATACGGACGGTTTCGTTCTTGAGCTCGTTGCGGATGTACTCGACGAGTTCGAGGCCCGCGACGTCGGTTTCCATGATGACATCGAGCAGCACAGCCGCGACATCGGGATTGTCGCGCATCAAGGTACGTCCTTCGGCCGCGGAATAGGCCGAGAGGATTTCCAGCGTGGCGCCGTGGAGATTGTAGTCGCTCAGCGCGAAGCGGGTGCCTTCGTGAACCGCGGCATCGTCGTCGATGACGGCGATCTTCCATTTGCGCGCGGACGAGTCCTCCGGAACGGCCCCGGTATCGTCGATCAGGTGGAGGACATCGTCCTGTTCGGCCATTGAGAAGTCCCGTCGGCTGCTGTCTGCTCTGAAGTCCTGGGTCCGCCGGTCGAACCGCCGGTTGTGCCACCCTTGGCGACCCTGGGCATGATAATGCGGAAGGTGGTGCCTTGTCCCAGCCTTGACTCCAGCATCATCCGGCCGCCCAGCTGTTGAGTGACAAGATTATAGACGATATGCAAGCCCAGCCCGGTGCCGCCCTCGTTGCGGCGCGTCGTAAAGAACGGGTCGAAGGCCTGCCGCTGCACGTCCGGGGTCATTCCGGCCCCGTTGTCGGCGAAGATGATCTCGACATCGTCGCTGCCGCGGGCCCGCGCCGAGATCGTGATCGCCCCGGACCGGCCGTCGGCAAAGGCATGGTTGGCGGCGTTGAGGAACAGGTTGGTCAATATCTGGCCGTAGGAGCCGGGATAGCCGTCGATGACGAGCCCTTCCGGCACGTCGACCGACAGCGTGATCGCGGCCTTCTTCAGCGCGGGCCGCAGGCTGGCGATGATCTGGTCGGTAGCCTCGCTGAGATTGAACTGCCGTCGCTCGGCGTGCGAACGGTCCACCGCCACCTGCTTGAACGACTGGATCAACTCGCCGGCGCGGTGCAGGTTCGCCACCAATTGTCCCGCGGCGTCGCGCGAGTTCTTGACGAACTCGTCGAGCTTGGAGCGGCGCAGCGGCTCGGTTCGCAGTTCCTGCTCGAACGTCTCGGCCCGGCGCGCGAGGCTTGACGCCACCGTCAGGCTGATGCCGATCGGGTTGTTCACCTCATGGGCGACGCCGGCCACCAGGCCGCCGAGCGCGGCGAGCCGTTCGGCGTCGATCAGGTTCTGCTGGGCGGTGTTGAGTTCGAGCAGCGCGGCTTCGGCCTTTTCCTTGGAGGCGCGCAATTCGGCTTCCGTCTTGCGCTTGGCGATGGCGTTCTCGCGAAACACGTCCACCGCGCGCGCCATAGCGCCGACCTCGTCCCTGGCGGTGGTGCCCTGAACCCTGCGATCCAGATTGCCCGACGTGATCGCGTGCATCGAGCGGAGGATCTGCTGCAGCGGCAGGCGGATCGAGAGCGCGATCAGCACGCCTGCGGACAGGATGATGCCGAGGAACATCACGGCGATCGACAGCACCCGGCGCGAAATGCCGGCCAGCGTGCGGTCGAACGTCTCCTGCGCCTTTTGCTCGCGCTGGCGCATCTTCACCGACAATTCATCGATCACGCCGATCGCTTCGGCCTGGCTGGCATCGATGGTGTTGCGCAGCAGTTCGGTGCGGATCGCGAGCTGCTCGGTCAGCTTGGCCATTCCCTCGCGCAGCGCCACCGTCCGCGTCGCCAGCCGCTGCAGCGCCATGCGCTGCAGGTCGTTGTCGGCGAGGTCGGTCATCGCGGGAATGGTGTTTTCGATCGTCTCGGTATTGCGGCGGGCGTCCTCGGCGGAGGCGTCGCTGCGCGACAGATAATAGGCGTTGGTGGCGACCAGCATCGCCGTGAACGCCTCGCGGGATTTGCCGAGCGAGGGCCAGATCTGCGCGTCGCGATGCCCGGTGGCGCCTTCGATGATCGAGTAGAGCCCGGCCATTTCCCGGGCAGGGCCCAGCACCTGCTGCTCATAGGTCTTGGTGATGGTGGCCTGCGCGGCGCGCAATTCGCCGAAGCCGTTGAGGAAACGGTCGGTGACGTGTTCGAGCCGCTCGACCGAGCCAGACAGCATCGGGTCGGTTGCGGCGCGCGTGGTCAGTGTGCCGAGCACCGCTTCCCGCAACAGCAGGATTTCCGCGAACAGGTCGGGGCTCGGCTGGTTGATGTAGCGATGGATCAGGTTCTGCAGCCGGCTGGTTTCGCTTTCCAGCAGCGCCAGGATCTTGTCGGATTCCCGCACCTGCCGGACGTCGTCCCAGGCCGAGCCCAGCACCTTGGCGCCGTTCCAGATCAGCACCGCGAGCACCACGACGACGGCGGAGTTCAATGCCGCGATCGACAGGATGCGCCAGCGGATCGGCACCGCGCGCAGCCATTGCACGACGCGAAAACGGCCGCGCGCGGCGAAGCTCCCCGGCCGTTCCGTTCCGTTGCGTTGGTGGGATGCGCCGGTCACGCTCGCTCCACTCCGGGCGCGCCGGGCGGATGGCCCACGCATTGGGGGCCAGGACCAGAAAATTCGCGCGCAACAGCGCCCGTTGAAACCGCCGTAAGCAACGGCGCAACAACAAGCAAGAAGGTTCGCCAAAGGTCGGCGCGGCGATACACGGGCGACAATCCTCTTAGAGAAGGAGTCTAAGGTGGGGCGAAAAGGTTCAAGGCGTTTTTAGCAGAATTTGCCGATGCTTGGCTATCGGTGACTGGGTTCGCAGGCTAGCCTGCCTTAGTCATTCCTGTCATTTCGCTGCAATCTGCAATTGTGCGTTGTGGCGCTGCGGGACGCATTGAAACCATGCCCACGGCAATTTATGAGGGCGCAGCGAGCAAATGATGTTGTCCGGTGCAGTGGATCAGGATGGTCGCCAGTGAAATCGGTTTTGAGTTTTTTGCAGTGTGCCGCGATTGCCGTGACGGTGCTCGCCTCTCCGGCGCAAGCCGCCACCGAGATCATGTGGTGGCACGCGATGTCGGGGGAACTCGGCAAGCAGCTTGAAAAGCTGGCGGCCGATTTCAATGCGTCGCAGTCCGATTACCGGATCGTACCGACATATAAGGGCAACTATACCGAAACGGTGACGGCAGCGATTTTCGCCTTTCGTTCGCGCAGCCAGCCCGCCATCGTCCAGGTCAACGAGATCGCGACTGCTACCATGATGGCGGCCAAGGGCGCGATCTATCCGGTGTTCGAGCTGATGCGCGACCGGTCGGAGCCGTTCGCGCCGGAAGCCTATCTGCCGGCCGTGACCGGCTATTATGCCGACGTCGCCGGCAACATGCTGTCGTTCCCGTTCAATGTCTCGACGCCGATCCTCTACTACAATAAGGATCTGTTCCGCGCCGCGGGCCTCGATCCCGAGACGCCGCCGAAGACCTGGGCCGACATCGGTACGGCTGCAAAACGCCTGCGCGCGACCGGCTCGCCCTGCGGTTTCACCACCTCGTGGCCGTCCTGGGTTCATGTCGAGAATTTTTCCGCCTACCACAATCTACCGCTGGCCACCCGGGCCAATGGGTTCGGCGGGCTCGATACCGAACTGACCTTCAACAATCCGAACGTGGTGCGCCACGTCGCCGAACTGGCGGAATGGCAGGCCACGAAGGTGTTCGACTATAGCGGCAAGGGGCAATCGGCCGAGCCGCGCTTCCAAAAAGGTGAATGCGCCATCTTCATCGGCTCGTCGGGGACGCGCGCGGACATCAAGGCCAATTCAAAGTTCGAGGTCGGCTACGGCATGATTCCGTACCGGCCCGAAATCACAGGCGCCCCGCAAAACTCCATCATTGGCGGCGCCACGCTATGGGTGCTGCGCGACCGGCCGCGCGCCGAATATGTCGGCGTCGCAAAATTCTTCGCCTATCTGTCGAAGCCGGAAGTGCAGGCTGCCTGGCACCAGAACACGGGCTATCTGCCGATCACCCGCGCCGCCTTCGACCTCACCCGCGCGCAGGGCTTTTATGATCGCAATCCCGGTGCTGCGATCGGTATCGAGCAACTGACCCTGAAGCCGCCGACCGAGAACTCGAAGGGAATCCGGCTCGGCTCCTTCGTGCTGATCCGCGGCGTGATCGACGAAGAACTCGAGCAGGTGTTCAGCGGCAAGCAGTCCGCGCAGGCCGCGCTGGATGCCGCCGTCGAGCGCGGCAATCGCCTGCTGCGGCAATTCGAGCGGGCGAACCCGGATCGATAGTCTCGCCGTCGACCACTCGTAGGATGGGTTGAACCCTCCGCGAAACCCATCATTTTTCCGCGCATGTGATTGATGGGTTTCGCGGAGGGCTCAACCCATCCTACGGGACCATCGCACTATCCATCCGACGAGGCTACCATGACGGCATCGCTGCCGGCCTTCGCCGACTACGAACCCTTTCGCACCTGGCGCGCCGATCCGGCGCAATGGCTGTCGATTGCGCGCGATATCGCCCGCAGCCATCACCTCGCATGCACCGCGCCGCACGTCTTCGCCACCGGAACCAACCTCGTCCTTGCCCTCGACGAAAAAATCATCCTGAAGATATTCCCGCCATTTCTTCGCGGCCAATTCACCTCCGAACGAAACACGTTGGCGCAGCTTCGTGGAAAGCTTCGGATTGCAATCCCCGAAATCGTCGTTGAGGGCGAACGCGACGGATGGCCCTATCTGGTGATCACACGGCTGTCTGGTGTGCTGGGCGCGGATGCCTGGCCTTCGTTGCCGGAGCGGGACAAGGAGCGTCTCCTTGCCCAGATCGGGGAGACCATTGCGCAGGTGCAGCGCGTCCCGGCCGGGTCGCTCGCACGGATCGAGCCGCAGTGGGACGTCTTCATGCGCGGACAGATCGCGGGATGCCGCGCGCGGCACGAGCGGTTCGGGTTGCCTCGGAAATTTCTCGATAGCGTGGATGAATTCCTGCGCGATGCCGCGGGGCTGATTGCGCTGGACGGGCCGCCGGTGATCCTGACCGGCGAGTATATTCCGGAGAATTTCCTGCTGAGCCGGGACAATGCGGGCTGGCGTCTGTCGGGGTTGATCGATTTCGGCGACGTCATGACGGGCAGGGGCGAATACGACCTGCTTGGTCCGAGCGCGTTGATGGCCGGCGGCGTGCCGCGCCGGGTGCAAAGCCTGTTGGCGGGTTACGGATATGGTGCGTCCGATATCACGCCCGATCTGAAGCGACGGCTGATGGCCCTGATGCTGCTGCACCGCTTCGGCAACCCGACCAGGCAAATCTCTATCGAGGGCTGGCAACAGAAGGCCGCCGATCTCTATCAGTTGCAGGATTTGCTGTGGCCGGTCTGAGTGCCGCCTAGCAATAAAGTGTCCGTAGGATGGGTTGAGCTCTTTGCGAAACCCATCGCGTTTCCGCGCGCAATGAATTGATGGGTTTCGCAAAGAGCTCAACCCATCCTACGAGGCTGCTGATCTGAGAGCCGCCTATCGTTCGGGCGCTGAAAACAATGCATATTTTATGAGCAAAAATACGTCTTTGTATGCAATTCGTTAGGATGTCGCTCTCGATAGACTTTCGCTCGCTGCGGAACAATCTCGAGCTAAATCAATGGGCTAACGCGACATCAATCCCTCCTTAACGTTTGGCACAAACCTTGCGAACCCGGCTCCAAGGTCATTTCACACGGGCGTTTGGAGCATCAGCCATGAAGCGTCGCGATTTCCTCAAATC
Organism: uncultured Bradyrhizobium sp.; assembly: GCA_902826195.1. Lineage (GTDB taxonomy): Bacteria > Pseudomonadota > Alphaproteobacteria > Rhizobiales > Xanthobacteraceae > Bradyrhizobium. Next base: position 13,851 of record CADEDX010000110.1, read on the forward strand.
CGTTACCGGCGTTGCCGCGGGCGCCATGGTCCCCGCGCCGGCGATCTGGTCCGCCGCCAAGGCGCAGTCGCGATCGGAGACGCTGCTGATCGTCTCGGAAGGCGGTCCCAACAACCTCGACATCCATGGCGTCGGCACCAACGTGCCCGGCTATGAGGTGTCGTGGAATTGCTATGACCGCCTGATCACGCACGAGATGAAGAGCGGCCCCGGCGGCGTGCCGTATTACGACCGCGACAAGTTCAAGGGCGAACTCGCCGACGACATGAAGATCGACGACATGTCGGTCACCTTCAAGCTGAAGAAGAACGCTAAATTCCACGACGGCGCGCCGGTCACGGCCAAGGACGTCAAATGGTCGCTCGACCGCGCGGTCTCCGTTGGCGGCTTCCCGACCTTCCAGATGAGCGCGGGCTCGCTGACCAAGACCGAGCAGTTCGTCGTCGTCGACGACAACACCGTGCGGGTGGATTTTGCCAAGAAGGATCGCCTGACGATCCCCGATCTCGCCGTCATCGTGCCCTGCATCGTCAATTCGGAACTGGTGAAAAAGAACGCCAGCGAGAAAGATCCCTGGGGCCTCGAATTCACCAAGCAGCAGACCGCAGGCTCCGGCGCCTACAAGCTGACCAAGTGGACCGCCGGCACCGAAGTGATCATGGAGCGCAACGACGAGTGGGTCGGCGGCCCCTTGCCGAAGATCAAGCGCGTGATCTGGCGCATGGTGCCGCAGGCGGGCAACCGCCGCGCGCTGCTGGAGCGTGGTGACGCCGACATCTCCTACGAACTGCCGTTCAAGGATTTTCAGGAGATGAAGGCCAACGGCAAGCTCAACGTGGTGTCGCTGCCGTTCTCCAACGGCATCCAGTATATCGGCATGAACGTCACCAAGCCGCCGTTCGATAATCCGAAAGTGCGCCAGGCTGTGGCCTACGCTTTGCCGTATCAGAAGATCATGGATGCGGTGCTGTTCGGCCTCGCCAATCCGATGTTTGGCGCGCCCGCTGACAAGGCCACGGAGGTGGCCTGGCCGCAACCGACCAAATATTCCACCGACATGGCCAAGGCCAAGGCGCTGCTCGCCGAAGCCGGCTATGCCAACGGTTTCGAGACGACGATTTCGTTCGACCTGAACTTCGCCGGGGTCAACGAACCGCTCTGCGTGCTGGTGCAGGAGGCGCTCGGCCAGCTCGGCATCAAGACCACGATCAACAAGGTGCCCGGCGCCAACTGGCGTACCGAGCTGAACAAGAAGGAAATGCCGCTCTACACCAACGTGTTTTCGGGCTGGCTCGATTACCCCGAATATTTCTTTTACTGGTGCTATCACGGCAACAATTCCGTCTTCAACACCATGAGCTACAAATCGCCGGAGATGGACAAATTGATCGACGGCGCGCGCACGGCGGCCTCGACCGGCGACACCGCGACTTACGACAA
>CADEDX010000111.1 GCA_902826195.1 uncultured Bradyrhizobium sp.
TGCGCCTCGCGCGAGATCGAGCCGAACGACATCGCGCCGGTGGCGAAGCGCTTGACGATTTCGCCGGCAGGCTCGACCTGTTCGAGCTTCACCGGTTTACGCTTCTCGTCCTCGGCGGTCTTGATCCGAAACAGGCCGCGCAGCGTCAACAACCGCTCGGACTGCTCGTTGAGGATCTTCGCAAACGCCCGGTAGCGCTCCAGCGAATTGCCGCGGACGGCATGCTGCAGCGTGGAGACGGATTCCGCGGTCCAGGCATGGTCCTCGCCGCGGGTGCGGTAGGCATACTCGCCGCCGACATCGAGCGCGGTCTTGTAGACCTGCGCATCGCCGAACGCGTCGGTATGGCGGCGCGCGGTTTCCTCGGCGATTTCAGGCAGGCCCACGCCCTCGATGCGGGTGTGGGTACCGGCAAAGTATTTTGCGACGAAGTCGGCCTTCAGCCCGACGGCGTCAAAGATCTGCGCGCCGCAATAGGACTGGTAGGTCGAGATGCCCATCTTGGACATCACCTTCAACAGGCCCTTGCCGATCGACTTGATGTAGCGCTTGACGATTTCGTAGTCGTCGAGCGAGCCCGGCAGGCGCTCTTTCATCGCGATGATGGTCTCGAACGCGAGATACGGATTGATCGCCTCGGCGCCGTAGCCGGCCAGGCACGCGAAGTGATGCACCTCGCGCGGCTCGCCGGACTCGACCACGAGACCGACCGAAGTGCGCAGGCCCGTGCGGATCAGATGATGATGCACGGCGGCGCAGGCCAGCAGCGAGGGGATCGGAATCCGGTCCGAGCCCGCCATGCGGTCGGACAGGATGATGATGTTGACGCCTTCGCGCACCGCGCCCTCGGCGCGCGCGCAGAGTTCGTCGAGCACCTGCTCCATCCCCGCCGCCCCGAAGCCGGCATGGAAGGTGGTGTCGAGCGTGCGCGACTTGAAATGGGTGTCGGCAACATCCGAGATCGAGCGGATCTTTTCCAGATCGGCATCGGTCAGGATCGGCTGGCGTACCTCGAGCCGCTTGGTCGCGGCCAGTCCCTGCAGGTCGAACAGATTTGGCCGCGGCCCGATGATCGAGACGAGGCTCATCACGAGCTCCTCGCGGATCGGGTCGATCGGCGGGTTCGTCACCTGCGCAAAATTCTGCTTGAAGTAGGTGAACAGCGGCTTCGGCCGGTCCGACAGCGCGGAGATCGGCGTGTCGTTGCCCATCGATCCGGCGGCTTCTTCGCCGGTGGCCGCCATCGGCGTCATCAGGATGTTGATGTCTTCCTGCGAATAGCCGAACGCCTGCTGCCGGTCGAGCAGCGGCAGGTTCGAACGCATGCCCTTGACCGGCGCGTCGGGCAATTCCTCCAGCACCAACTGGGTACGGTGCAGCCAGTCGCTGTAGGGATGGCTCTTGGCCAATGTCGCCTTGATCTCGTCGTCGGGAATCAGGCGGCCTTGTTCGAGGTCGACCAGCAGCATCTTGCCGGGCTGCAGCCGCCACTTGGTGATGATCTGGTCCTCGGGGATTTTCAGCACGCCCATTTCGGACGCCATCACGATGCGGTCGTCCTTGGTCACGAGATAGCGCGCCGGACGCAGGCCGTTGCGGTCGAGCGTCGCGCCGATCTGGCGGCCGTCGGTGAAAGCGATCGCGGCCGGACCATCCCACGGCTCCATCATGGCGGCATGATATTCATAGAAGGCGCGGCGCTGCTCATCCATCAGCGGATTGCCGGCCCAGGCCTCCGGTATCATCATCATCACCGCGTGCGGCAGCGAGTAGCCGCCCTGCACCAGGAATTCCAGCGCGTTGTCGAAGCAGGCGGTGTCGCTCTGGCCTTCGTAGGAGATCGGCCACAGCCGGCTGATGTCCTTGCCGTAAAGCTCCGATTGCACGGAGGCCTGCCGGGCCGCCATCCAGTTGACGTTGCCGCGCAGCGTGTTGATTTCGCCGTTGTGGGCGATCATCCGGTAGGGATGCGCCAGCGACCAGGTCGGGAAGGTGTTGGTCGAGAAGCGCTGATGCACCAGCGCCAGCGCGCTGTCGAAATCCGCTTCATGCAGGTCGGGATAGTACTTGCCGAGCTGGTCGGCGAGGAACATGCCCTTGTAGATCACGGTGCGGCACGACATCGAGACCGGGTAGTAGCCGGCGAGCCCGCGTTCGCGGCGTTGATAGATCGCCTGCGAGATCGACTTGCGCAGGATGTAGAGCCGGCGCTCGAATTCGTCCTCGGTCTTCGCGGTGCCGTTACGGCCGATGAACACCTGCATGTGGTAGGGCTCGGTCGGCTTCACGGTGACGCCGAGCGACGCGTTGTCGGACGGCACGTCGCGCCAGCCCAGCAGCGCGAGGCCCTCGTCCTTGATCTGTTCGGTGATGATGCTCTGGATCACCTTCCGCCATGCCGTTTCCTTGGGCATGAACAGCGCGCCGATGGCGTATTGCCCCGGCTCCGGCAGCGTGAAGCCCAGTGCTGCCGTCTTGCGGGCGAAGAAGGCGTGCGGGATCTGCACCAGAATGCCGGCGCCGTCACCGGCGCGCGGATCGGCGCCGACCGCGCCGCGATGTTCGAGGTTGCAGAGAATGCTGATCGCGTCGGAGACGATCTGATGCGACTTCCTGCCCTTGATGTTGGCGATGAAGCCGACGCCGCAGGAATCCTTCTCCATCGAGAGGTCGTACAGACCCTCTGCCGGCGGACGCCAGTCGTGCTCGCGCGGAGAATCTTCAATCAAGGTGTCGGCCGGTTTCGAAGCCGCGGTCGCCGACAGTGTTTCTGCCACGATGTTTTCGCGCTCGAATTCCGACCCGCTCATCTCGATCCTCTCAAAAAAGGCTTAAGGGCCTCACCGCATCGTCGGCGCACCTTGGACGCTTGCGGCACCCACCGGGCCACCGCTCGTCCGCCGCGAGCCGCAATTTTTAAAATTCAGGCCTTCCCGTTCAACGTCCCTGAGGAACGGCCTTGCCTGCACTGCCTTGGAGATCGTGACACCAAGGATTCGTTGCAATCCCTGTGCCGGGACAACCTCGAAATTGAGACAGTGTTACTGTCCTAACTCCGACAATGCCAAACTTTTGTCTATCACACAAGCGCGTGAAAGTCCCCGCTTGCATGCGTTTGCGCCTCCGGCGGCCGGGGAAAAAAGTCGCCAGCCGTCGTTTGCGGCAGGCCTGCCGCGATCCGGCCCAAGGACCGCCCGATTTCGCAACGAAATATTGCCTTGGGCCGGCAAGCGAGGGAGTGAAATGCTTCCGCGGCATGTCTGGCGGCAAAGGGGCTTACAGGAGCTTTCGGTAATGAAGTTTTTCACGGGATCTTTGGTGGCGGGACTGGTCCTTCTGGCGGGCAGCGCGCAGGCGCAGGGGCCCGGGCGCTACATGGCGGCATCGGACGTCGAGTCCCCCTATGTCGTGGGGCCGCGGGTGGTTGTCCCACCGCCATATGAAGCCGGGCCGCGCTATGGCTACGGCCCCAGCCTGCTGCCGTCGACGGAAGTCTACGCCGTGCTGCGCGACAATGGCTTCTCGCCGCTCGGCGTCCCCCGCTTGCGCGGCTTCGTCTACACTATCGCGGCGCTCGATCGCGATGGCTCGGGCGGACGGCTGGTCATCGACGCCCGCGATGGCCGTATCCTTCGCTTCATGCCCCGCCGCTGGGGCAGCGACAATTTTTACGACGAGCAGAGCGCGCTCCCGAGGCCTGTTCCCGGTCCGGTTGGCGGCCCATCGCCACAGGCCCAAGCTCCTCAGGGGCAAGCCCCGCAGGCGCAGGCACCTCAGGCCCATGGGCCGGATCAGGCCGCAGTTCGCCCGTCACGGCCAGCCCAAATTGCGAGCCGCACGGTGCCGGTGCCGAAGGCCAGTCCGCTCGCTGCCAAGCCCGCGCCAGCAGCCCCCGCGCCGGTCCAGCAGGCGGCAGCGCCTGCGCCGAAATCGGCCGAGGCACAAGCAGCCACCCCGGCGCCGGCTGATGTGGCCGCGGCCAGGCCTGCTGTGGTCGCGGCCAAGCCTGCCCCCTCGATCGCGCCGACCGAGGAGATGCCCAAGCCGCAGGGTCTGGAGTAAATTCCTTCTTAGCTCCCGCGCAAATCAGGAATGCACGCAAAAAAACGCCCCGGTTTCCCGGGGCGTTTCTGCATTCAGCCAATATCGACTGAGCAGCTTATCGCGTCAGGCCGCGACGGAAGCATCGACTACCTGCGGCGCGTTGGCGCCGGAGTTGATCGGAATGCTGCGGGGTTTCTTCGCCTCGGGAATCTCGCGGACGAGATCCACGTGGAGCAGACCGTTTTCGAGCGAGGCGTTCTTTACCTGCACGAAGTCGGCAAGCTGGAAGGCGCGCTCGAACGCGCGCGCCGCGATGCCGCGGTAGAGCACTTCGGAATTGTCCTTGCCGTTCTCGTTGGCGGTTTTCTCGCCCTTGATCGTCAGCGTGTTTTCCTTCGCGACGATCGAAAGCTCGCCTTGCGAGAAGCCGGACACCGCAACGCTGATGCGGTAGGCGTTCTCACCGGTGCGCTCGATATTGTAGGGGGGATAGCCGGGGCTGCCGTCCGAGGTCACCTGGTCGAGCAGGTTGAAGAAGCGGTCGAAGCCGACGGTGGAACGATAGAACGGGGTGAGGTCATAGGTGCGCATAGGATAGTCCTCCATTGAGCGACTGTTTCGGTTAACCCGCCCGCCATCGGGCCGGGCCGTAGTCCTGTGCAGCCTTGGCGCTTCGAGCCTTGTTGAAGCCCTGGGGCTTCGGTCCGAAACACTGGTAGCGGCCTGCACAGAAATGATATGGGAGGGGTGAAACGGCGTTCAAGAGGGGCGAAACGGGCCCCTTTTTTGCGCTTGCAGCCTTGATTTCCAGCCCTTTTCACCTAACCGGTTGCCTGTCATGACGCTCGTCTCCATCCCCGCCAATCCGGTTCCGGAGGACGTCGTCTCGGGCACCATCAAGACGCCGGACGGCGCGGAATTGCGGTTTGCGCGCTGGGCCCCGCCGGCCGGCCGCAAGGGCACGGTCTGCGTCTTCACCGGGCGCAGCGAACCGATCGAAAAATATTTCGAGACGGTGCGCGACTTGCGTGACCGTGGGTTCGCGGTGGCGATGATCGACTGGCGGGGGCAGGGACATTCCTCGCGCCGCCTGCGCGATCCGCGCAAGGGCTATGTCCGTGACTTCTCCGATTACGAGGTCGACGTCGAAACCTTCGTGCAGCAGGTGGTGCTGCCTGATTGCCCGCCGCCCCATTTCGCGCTGGCGCATTCGATGGGCGGCGCGGTGATGCTGCGGCTCGCGCATGCGGGAAAGCGCTGGTTCGATCGCATGGTGCTGTCGGCGCCGATGATCGACCTGCCCGGGCGCACGACCTCGTTCCCGACGCGGGCGCTGCTTCGCGCCATGCGGCTGGTGGGCCAGGGCGGCCGCTACGTGCCCGGCGGCAACGACGCGCTGACCGGATCCGAATCCTTCATCAACAACCCCTTCACCAGCGACCCCGTGCGCTACGCCCGCAACGCCGCGATCCTGGAAGAAGACCCGACGCTGGGCATCGGCTCGCCGACCGTGGCCTGGGCAGACACCGCGTTCCGCGCCATGCATACGTTTCGCGGCATGAACTATCCGTCCGAAATCCGTCAGCCGATCCTGATGCTGGCCGCCAGCAACGACAGCATTGTTTCGACGGCTGCGATCGAGGAGTTCGCTTATCATTTGCGTGCGGGCTCGCATCTGGTGATCGCGGGCTCCAAGCACGAAATCCTGCAGGAGCAGGATCGCTATCGCGGACAGTTCTGGGCGGCTTTCGACGCCTTCGTGCCGGGCACGCCGCTGTTCAAATAGTTCCTGCCGCGGCTTGGGTCCGCTCAACCGGACACGAATTGCACTGGGGATACTTCGGTCTGGAGAATGCCGTCATGATTCGTGGAAGCTGCCTGTGCGGCGCGGTCAGATTCGAAGTCGATAAGGTACGATCGATCACGCTGTCATTGTGCCAATTGCCGCAAGCTTACCGGCGCGGCATTCGCCACCTACGCTCACGTCGAAGCTGACAAGTTCCGGTTTTTAGCCGGCGAGGACATGACCGTGCGCTATGAATCCGCGCCAGGCAGTTTCCGCCATCGTTGCAAGGCGGCTGCCTGACGCCAGGCAAGGCGAGTTATCTCAAGACGGTCAGTATCCCCGCAGGTTTGTTCGACGACGATCCCGAGGTTCGGCCGCGCATGCATGTATTCACGTCGTCGTCGCGCCCTGGTGGACAATCCAGGACGACTTGCCCCAGCACGAAAAATGGGTGCCGGGCTACGAGCCGAAGCCGTAGCGAAGGCGCGGCAGGCGGCGCTCGCCTGCGGCAGCTATCTTCCAGCGGCCGGCTTCGGCAGCCGCGCCGTGATCCGATCGGGCAGCCGCCGCTCGACGAACAGCGTTCTGACTTCGGCGACGCTGAGGTAGCGCTCGCTGCCTTTGCCCTTGCCGAGGATCTTCAGCAGCACCGGCCATTCGCCCTTCATCAGCATGGGGTAGTACCAACGCGCCTTGTCGCCGTCGCGCTTGAGGTTGGCCTTCATGAACGCGTCGATTTCGTCCGCCGTCAGGCCGCGCTCGGTGCCGCCGTCGGGATTTTGGCGATCCTTGCCGAAGCCGGCGAGCCGGGCGATTTCGTCCTCATGGACTTTGGCATCAACGTCGAGGATGCGCGAGCCGCCGCCATGCTTGTCGAGCGGACCGTCGCGCAATTCATCGAGAACAGCGCCTGATGTCGCGCTCTTCAGCACGCTGAAAGGTCCGAGGCCGTTGGCGATGACCGCCACCATCCTGGTTTTTATTCGGACGTCTCTTTGCGCCGAACCGGTTTCGCCGCTCGCCAATCCCACCATTTCGGCGATCTGCGAAAGCGGCACGACGTGGCCGCCGACATAGCCGTTGGCGACCAGCGCGCGCAGGAACGGGCAGGGATTGTTGGGCGAAACGGGAAGCTGTCCTGTTGGTGTGCCGCGCGGAGAGGTACCGATGCTGTCGTCCGACATGGCTTCAAATCCTCGAGGCGCCAGTTGAAAATCGGTCCGCCGCCCAGGGCGAGCGGATGCCAAGGCGAAGCGGATCAAGGTTCTGAAAAAAGAAACCGCGGGGCCGCTACTTCCGCGTGTAGGCAATTTTTGGCGGAATCCGATGCGGTGTCAACTGAAGGCCTGCCGCACGCTCAGGAATCGGCGGCAAGTGCTGGCGAGTGTTCGACGATCGTCAATTGCCCCAGCGGCACGCCGGCTTTCACAAGGCCGTCGCGGTAATGGGCAATATCGGCCGGCAGCTTCCAGCGGAAATTGCGCAAGTGCCGGTCGACGTTCAGGCCGGGATAGTTGCTCAGCAGAACTTCGGTGGCGTTGGCCGCCTCCGCCGTGCGGCCCGATTGCGCCAGCGCCGCCGCGCGGATCGCCAGCGCCTGCAGATGATGGGGATTCATGTAGAGCTGCTCGCGCGCCCAGGATAGCGAGGCATCGTACTGCCCGAGCAGATAATGCGCGAACGCGGTCACCGCCGCCCATTGGTAGCGCGGATCGTTGCTGCCGCTTTGCGCCGCCATGGTGAACAGTTCGATGGCGTGGCGGTGTTCGCCGGACACGAGATGACAGACGCCGAGCACGCCGCGGGCGCCCATGTCATACGGGTTGAGGTGGACCGCCCGCTTGGCGGCGTCCATCGCGGCCTCGAAGTGACCTTCCGCCGCATGCACATAGGCAAGGATCTGAAACGCAAAGGACGAGCGGGGATCGAGCCGGACACTGCTCTCCGCAAGAGCTATGGTGGAATCCCACACTTCGCGCGTGCCCTTGATCCAGCCGAGCTGGATGCCCTGAACCTGGATGGTGGCGAGATAGGCGCGGGCAATCGACAGCGTCGGGTCGAGCGCGATGGCTTCCTTGAACAGCTCGATCGAGGTCGCGACGTCGGCTTTGGTCTGCAGGTAATAATACGACAGTCCCTTGAGGAAACGGTCCCAGGCGGTGATGTCGTTCGACGAGGAGCGCGGCGGGGCGGAGGCTTCCGCCCGGTAGATTTCGGCCGCGATCGCCGCCGATAGACTGGTGGTGAGTTCGTCCTGCATCGCGAACAGGTCGCCGATGTCGCGGTCGAACCGGCCGGTCCACAACTGCTCGCCGGTCTCGGGCGCAATCAGTTCGGCGGTGACGCGGATCTTGTTGGCGGCGCGGCGCACCGAGCCCTGGATCAGGTAGGTCGCGTCGATCTCGCGCGCGATCAGGCGGGTGCTGACGTTCCGGCCCTTGAAGGCGAAGGTCGAGTTGCGGCTCAATACCCGATAGAACGATTGCAGTGACAGTGCGTGGATCAGGTCCTCGGTCAGTCCGTCGGAAAAATATTCTTCCGCGCCTTCGCTGAGATTGGCAAACGGCAGGACGCCCACGATCGCGGTACGATACTGAGCCGGGAGATTGGTGGCCGAGGTTTCGCCCGAGGTTTTCGGCGGAGGTCCGCTCGCATCGGTGCCGGCGGGCTGCCAGGTCCAGACCCGGATCGCCTCCTCGATATTCTTGAACCGGTGGGGCCCGGCGTCGACCAGCGGGATGCTGAGGCGCTTGCCGGCCTCATGACAGGCCTTGCCAGAGACCGCGACGCCGCCGGGCGCGGCGACCGATTCGAGGCGGACCGCGATGTTGACGTCGTCGCCGAACACCTCGTCCTCGTCGGCCATCACGTCGCCCATGTGGATGCCGAGGCGGAACCGCATCGATCGATCGGCGGGCAGATGCTCGTTGCGCTCCGCCATCACCATCTGCATCGCGACCGAGGCCTCGATGGCGCCGACGATCGAGGGGAACTCGAGCAGGAAGCCGTCGCCGGTGTTCTTCACCAGGCGACCGCCGTGGTTGAGGATGATCGGATAGATCGCGGTGCGATGGGCCTTGAACGTGGCGTGCGTCCCTGCCTCGGCGACCCCCATCATGCCGGAATAGCCGGCGACGTCAGCACAGACGATGGCTGCCAGGCGTCTTTCCATGTCCCCACTATTTCCCCAACGCTGGAACGGCGGGATAACCACTACGTGGTCGGCCGCCCGATTCCAATGTTTATAAATGACGGCAATCCGGTGGAAGCCCGATTTGCTCATGATAATAGGGCAAACGTCCAAGATAGGCACACGCGCGATTGTGAAGGGCAACGTCATGGAACCGTCAAATGATGATTGAGGTGCTCGGCATTCATGATCTCTGGCTTTTCATCCTTTCCGGGTTGCTGCTCAACGTCACCCCGGGGCCGGACACTGCCTACATTATCGGCCGCAGTCTGCAACTCGGGTGGCGCGGCGGGGCGGCAGCCGCAACAGGGATCAGCATCGGCTGTCTCGTTCACGTGTTCGGCGCTGCGATCGGCCTTTCGGCGCTGTTGATGACGTCGTCGGCCGCGTTCACGGTGCTGAAATGGGCAGGCGCCGCTTATCTGCTGTTCACCGGCGTCCAGATGCTGCTGTCGCGCGAGCGCCCGCTGGCAGAGGCGGCCTTGGCTGGCAACGAGACCTCGCTGGCCCGCGTGTTCTGGCAGGGCGCCTTGACCAACGTGCTCAATTCGAAAGTCGCGCTGTTCTTTCTGGCGTTCCTGCCCCAATTCGTGACGGCGGAATCGTCTCACAAGACGCTGGCCTTCCTGGCGCTCGGACTGATCTTCATCACCAGCGGCACGCTGTGGTGTTTCGGCGTTGCCGCCTTTGCCGCGAGGGCCGCCGGACGCATCCGTCGATCAGTTGGTGCAATGGCCTGGATCAATCGGGCGCTTGGCGGGCTGTTCGTCTATCTTGGCATCCGCGTCGCAATGCTGGAGGCGCGCTAGGCCAAGCCGGCTGCTGGCCGGCTACGACACCAGTTCTGCAAGCGCGTTGCTGGCGAGATAGAGGCCGAGAACGATCATGCCGATCTGAAACCAGCGCCGGAACACGTCCGGCTGCAGCCGCGTCCGCACGGCTTGCCCGATGAACATGCCGGCAAACGACGCCGCCATCGCGATCGCGCCCGGCAGCGCGGTCGCAGCCGACAGCAGGCCGGCGCTGGTCAGGTTGAAGCCGAGCGCCAGGGTTGCGACCGTGAAGAACACGCCGAGCGCCTGGATCAGTTCTTCCTTCTCCATGCCGATCGCCTGTAGGTAGGGCACCGACGGAACGACCTGCACGCCAGTCGCCGCTGAAATCAGGCCGGTGATCAGCCCGACGATGCCACCGACCCATTTCTCGTTCCGCGGCGCGACGGTGAAACTGAACTTATAGAGACCGATGATCGCGTTGACCGCCAGCAAGAGGCCGAGTGCGATTGTCGTATAGCGCGCATAGGGGCCGGTCAGTGCGCCGGCATTGAGCCAGATGCCGGCGGCCGTCCCGATCAGCAACGGCCACAGCCGCCGCAGGATGTCGCGCAGATAGGGGCCGCCAAACGTCTGCCAGATGTTGGTGACGATCGCCGGCACGATGACGATGGCGATCGCCTGGGCCGGCGGCATCGACACCGCGAGCAGGCCCATCGATACCGTCGGCAGGCCGAGCCCGAGGGCGCCTTTTACAAAGCCCGCGAGCAGGAAGGCCGCCGTGACCAGAAGAAGCTGGGAATCGAACATGGCCGGGACCTTGACCGATCGACGCTTCGGACACAATCTGGAGGTTCCGGAGATAGCGTTCGGAAAGTCCGAAGGCTGCAATGATGCCGCCGCTGCACGGGAAGTCCGATGCGTTTCGATCTGGTCGATCTGCAACTCTTCGTCGCGGTGGCCGAGACGCGCAGCATCACCAATGGCGCGCAGCGGGTACATCTGGCGCTGGCCTCCGCGAGCGAGCGGATCAAGGGGCTGGAAGATGCGCTCGGCGTCGGGCTTTTGAGGCGCGGCCGCCGTGGCGTCGAACTGACGCCGGCCGGCGAATGCCTGCTTGGTCACGCCAGGGTCATGCTCCATCACGTCGAGGCGATGCGCGGCGATCTGGCCGCCTTTGCCCACGGCGCGAAGGCTACCGTCCGCTTCCTCGCCAACACATCAGGACTATCGGAATATCTGCCGAAGACGCTGGCGGCGTTTCTGGCGGCGCATCCGCATATTTCAATCGACGTCGAGGAGCGCGAAAGCGCCGAGATTGCCCGCGCCATCGCCGTCGGATCGGCCGATCTCGGGCTTGCCGCCGAACATGCGCTGGCGGACAACATCGAGCGAATACCGTTCAGCGAGGACCGTCTGGTGCTGATCGCCGCGCGCGACGATGAACTCGCGAACCGGCGGCAGGTCGATTTCAGCGACGTGGTGCAGCGCGATTTCGTCGGGCTGATCAACTCGATCGCGCTGCACGCGCATATCAGCGGGCACGCGGCGCGTCTCGGGGCGCGGCTGCGCTTTCGTGCGCGGCTGAACAGTTTCGACGCGATCGGCCAGATGGTCGCCGCCGGCATCGGCATCGGCGTGATGCCTGAGGTGGCGGCCAGGCGATGCGCACGATCGATGAAGATCAATGTCGTCCGGATCAGGGATTCCTGGGCCAACCGCAAGCTGGTGATCTGCGCGCGGAACTTTCGGGCGCTGCCGAGGCCCGCACAGCAACTGGCCGAGCACCTGCGTAAATCCGCGCCGCGTTAGAAGCGCGTCACTTGCCCGTGTCCAGGCCGGCGGCCTTGATGACGCGCGCCCATTTCCGCGTCTCGCTGCCGATGTAGTCGCGAAATTGCGCTGGCGTGTTGCCGGCCACCGTAAGGCCCTGGTCGGCGAGTTTCTGCTTCACCTGCGGATCGTTCATTGCCTCGTTGGCGAGGCGACTCAGTGTGGCGACGATCGGCTCGGGCGTCCCGCCCGGGGCGAGCATGCCGTACCAGTTTTCGATCAGCAGGTCCGGCATGCCGACCTCCGCGGTGGTCGGCACGTCGGGTGAGGTGGGCGCGCGCTTGGGTGCGCCCAACGCGATCGGGCGCAGGGTGCCGGCCTTGATATGCGGCAGCAGCACTGGCAGATCGAGGAAAGCCATCTGCACCTGTTGGCCGAGCAGGTCGTTGATGGCGGGCGCCGCACCTCGATAGGGAATGTGCACGATGTCGATATTGGCGGTCAGCTTGAGCAGTTCGCCGGCCAGATGCGGCAGGCCGCCGACGCCGGCCGACGCGAAATTGAATTTCCCCGGTTGGGATTTTGCGAGCGCGACCAGTTCCTTCATGTTGCTCGCGGGCACGTTGCTGGCGACCACGAGCATTTCCGGCACCGTCGTCACCAGCGTGACCGGCGCAAAATCCTTGGCGACGTCGTAGGGCACCTTTTCCATGGTCGGGTTGATCGCCAGCGAACTCGCGCTCACGATCCCGATCGTGTAGCCGTCGGGAGCGGCCTTGGCGATCGCATCGGTACCGAGCACGCCGGCCTGGCCACCGCGATTGTCGATCAGAACCGGTTGCCTCGTGATTTCCGACATGCGCTGGCCGACCAGCCGCGCGATAATGTCGTTCGGTCCGCCCGGCGGGAACGGCACGATCAGCCGGATCGGTTTGCTGGGAAAATCCTGCGCCGAGGCCGGACTTGGCAACACTACCGGCAACAATAGTAGTGTCAGCCCTGCAAGCAGCCTGCCCAGCGATCCCATGAGCACTCCCCATTGCCGCATCTAATGTGCGTTCGAGGAGCATGGTACGCGATGACCTGTTCGATGCAAGGTCCGGATGAGTGGGCCTCGTCTCTAGCCGTTCAACAGCTTCAGCGCCGCCTCGTGCACGCGGGCGTCGCCTGCGGCGACGATGCGGCCGCCGTTCTGGGCGGGTTCGCCTTCCCAGTTGGTGACGACGCCGCCGGCGCCGGTGACGATCGGGATCAGGGCTGCGATGTCGTAGGGTTTCAGTTCGGTCTCGACCACGAGGTCGAGATGGCCGGCCGCCAGCATGCAATAGGAGTAGCCGTCGCCGCCGTAGCGCGACAGTTTCACTGCGCGCTCGACCCGGCCGAAGATTTCGCGGTCGCTGCCGTTCATCAGAAGCGGGCTGGTGGTGTAGGAGGTCGCGTCCTTCAGCGACGCGCAGCGACGCGCCGCCAGCCGCCGCTCGCCGGACGGCCCGGAATATTGCGCCGAGCCAGAGTCGCCGGAAAAGCGTTCGCCGATATAGGGCTGGTGCATCATACCGAACACCGGCGTGCCCTGGTGCAGCAGCGCGATCAGAGTGCCCCAGATCGGGAAGCCCGCGATGAACGATTTGGTTCCGTCGATCGGATCCAGCACCCAGACATATTCGGAGTCCTCGCGCTCGTTGCCGAATTCCTCGCCGACGATGCCGTGCTGGGGAAAATTGGCCTTGATCAGGCGGCGCATCACCGCCTCGGCGGCACGGTCGGCCTCGGTGACCGGATCGAAATCACTGGTGCTCTTGTTGTCGATCGAGAGCGACGTGCGGAAGAACGGCAGGATGGTTTCGCCGGACGCGGTGGCGAGGCGGCCGATGAAGGCTGTGAAATCGATGACCGTCACGACTGTTCCTTACCGACTTATGGAGGGATAATTCCGCCACATGCCTAGCTCAATCCGCACCATCGCGCACCGCCGGCGGTGCGTTATTCCCATTCGTATTGTGTTGTTGAGCTTTCGAATCGCTATCGTAAAGGCTCGTTTAAGCGTGCATTTTTGGTTATTCGCGCCATCACAAAGTTGCGACTTTTGGCATACCAGCACTGCAGGGAGGCTGGGGCTTGGTTGGGGATATTTTTCAAGTATTTGATTTTGCTATATTTAATTGCCTATTTCGGGGGTGTGGCCAATCGGCCAGCCTGTTCCGCTTTGTGCCTGAACAAGTTCGAAAGCCCTTGCCTTTTGTGCAGCGCGGCCGCATATTGTTGCGGTGCGGTAGGGCCTCGCCCTATCGCTGCCCTCCTTGGGCGTTTCCTCCCTAGACTTGGGCCGCTTGTTCATTCAAGCGGCCCTTTTTTCTTTTTGGCCGCATGCATCCCCGCCCGTCATTCCGGGGCGCGAAGCGCGAACCCGGAATCCATCTATCGACACGCATGCGGTGAGTTGGATTCTCTGATGTGCACTTGCACATCAAGGTTCGCGCTGCGCGCGCCCCGGAATGACGGATGGAGAAGTGCGCGCTACTCCGCCGCCGCCTGGAACGGCCCGAGATCCCCGAGCGGCACCTGCGCCAGCGCATCCGCGAGCGCGGTGAAATCGGCGGCCACCTGGGCAAAGCGCGGTCCGCGCTCGCGCCGCCGCTCGTCCATGTAAGTCGCGCGATTGAATTCGAGCTGCACGGTGTGCAGTCCGCTCGCCGGGTTGCCGTAATGCTCGGTGATGAACCCGCCGGCATACGGCTTGTTGCGGCCGATCGAATAGCCGAGTCCGCTCATGATTTCCTCGACGACGTCGGGCAGCAGGCCGGCGCAACTGGTGCCGTAGCGGTCGCCGATCACGATATCGGGTCGCCGCGGCTCGTCGCGCGAAACGCCTACCGACGGCATCGAATGGCAATCCACCAGGATCACGGTCCCGAACGCCTGATGCGCCTTGTTGATTAGCCGCCGCAGCGCCCGGTGATACGGCTTGTAAAGCGCCTCGATCCGCCCCAGCGCGTCGTCGACGGAAAGCCGCTCGCGGTAGATTTCCTGCCCGTCGCCGACCACGCGCGGGATGGTGCCGAGGCCGCCGGCCACCCGCATCGAGCGGGTGTTGGCGAAGCTCGGCAGGCGTCCGGTGAACATCCGCGGATCGAGCTCATAGGGCTCGCGGTTCACGTCGACATAGGAGCGAGGGAAATTGACCCGGACGGTCGGAAAGCCACGTTCGCTGAGGTCTTTGATCAGCTCATCCATGAACGAATCCTCGGAGCGGCGCAGCGCGGCGAGGTCGATCCGGGAGGCGTCGAGGAATTCGGCCGGGTAGACCGAGCCGGAATGCGGAGAGTTGAAGATGATCGGCGCCCGCCAATGCGCCGGCTCCACGATTTCGAACGGGGGCGACAGCTCGCCATCAAACTGGGTCATCGTCGGGCGCCGTCCCTTGAATGTCCGCTTTACCGTTCGGCCGATCGATCAGGCGACCGATTCCGCCCAACAGCAGGGCTTTGTAAGGATGCATTGTCCGTAATCGCAATCATTCTGCCAAGCGAAAAAACCTGCGTTTCTCCTGGAAGACGCCGCAAATGCCTGAAAAGCGCCGCCTTGTTCGATCTTGGTAGTGCTCGTTACATAAAATAGCTTCGCCCGCTTCCGCCAAGACGCCGCTACCCTTCACCCGAAATTTACCCTCTGTCAGGCTTAG
>CADEDX010000112.1:0-9553 GCA_902826195.1 uncultured Bradyrhizobium sp.
TTTATCAGCGTCAGCGCTTCCGCGATCACGCCGGAAAATTCCGGATCGACCAGAATGATCTTTGCGCCGCCATGATCAAGCTGAAAGGCGATCGACGGTGCGTCGAGGCGGATGTTCAATGCGTTGAGCACGGCGCCGGCCATCGGGACCGCAAAGTGCACCTCGTTCATGGCGGGGATGTTCGGCAGCATCGCCGCGACGGTATCGCCGGTGCCGATGCCGCGGCCGGCGAGCCAGGATGCAAAGCGCCGGCAGCGCGCATAGGTCTCGGCCCAGGAGAAGCTGCGGCCTTCATAGACCGTGCTGACGTGATCGGGATAGACCGCGGCGCTGCGAGCCAGAAAGCTGAGCGGCGTCAGCGGCACGTAGTTCGCCGGCGTCTTGTCCAATCCGATCGAATACTGGTTTTGGGCTGCGCTCATGGGCTGTATCCCATCTGAAAAGTTTACAAGAACCCGATGGAAATCCACGGGAATATCGCCACGATAATCAGGCCGACCATCAGCGCCAACAGGTAACCCCAGATCGGCCGGATACCCTCGGCCGGATCGACGCGGCCGATGGCGCAAGCGGCATAATAGCCTACTCCAAAGGGCGGCGCGAATAGTCCGATACCCATCGCGAGGATAACGATCATCGCATAGTGAACCTCGTGAACGCCCACGGCGCGGGCGATCGGAAACAGCAGCGGCCCGAACAGCACGATCGCCGGAATGCCCTCGAGCACGCTGCCCAGGATCGTGAACGCCACGATCGACACCGCGATGAACGTCGCCGAGCCGCCGGGCAGGCCGGTCATGGCAGCCGCCAGCGTCCGCGAAAAACCGGACTGTGTGAGGCCCCAGGCCATCCCGGTGGCGCAGCCGATGATCAGCAGGATCGCGCCCGACAGGCACGCCGTCTCGACTAACATTGGCATGATCCGCCGCCAGTCGAAATTGCGGTAGATCAACAGCCCGTAAATCAGGTAGCCGACCACGAAAGCATAGACGATGCCGATGGTGGAGACTTCCGTCGCGGTCGCAATGCCCTCGACCACCGCGTAGCGGATCACGAACGGCAGCGCGATGGCGGGCAGGGCGATGGCAAAGGCACGGGCGATGTCGCTGCCCTTGGCGCGCGTGACGTGCCGCAGATCCTCGTCGCGGTAACGCCACCACACCAGCGCCGACAGCGTGAGCGCCAGCACGACGCCCGGCAGCAGGCCGCCGGTGAACAGCGCCGCGATCGAGACTCCGGTGACGGAACCGATGGTGATCAGCACGAGGCTCGGTGGAATGGTCTCGGTCTGCGCGCCGGTAGCCGAGAGCAGGGCGACCAGATCGCCCGGCTTGGCGCCCCGCGCCTTCATTTCCGGAAACAGCACCGGTGCCACGGCGGCCATGTCGGCGGCCTTGGAGCCCGAGATGCCCGACACCAGATACATCGCGCCGACAAGCACGTAATGCAGCCCACCGCGGACATGGCCCAAGAGGCTCGCCAGGAACGCCACCATGGCGCGCGCCATGCCCGTCATCTCGATCAGCAGGCCGAGAAAGACGAACAGCGGCACTGACAGCAGGATGAGGTGGCTCATGCCCTCGTCCATGCGGCCGACCAGCACCATCAGCGGCGTGCTTGTCGTGAGCGCCAGATAGCCGTAGGTCGCGAGCCCGAAACCAAAGGCGATCGGCACGCCGGCGAACACGCAGAAGCCGGCCACGCCGACAAAGAAGATGATCAGGTTGAGATTGCCGAGCGGCTTTAGCGTGCCCCTGAGCAGCCAGAACACCGCAATGACGAGCGCGACCGACAGGATCGCCGCCACCATGGTCCTGATGTTACCCGATCGGGCCAGCCGCAGCAGCGCAAACAGCGCCATCAGCGCGATGCCGACCGGCAGCGCCGCGGCGCGCCAGATATTGGCGATCTGTAGCGCCGGCGTGGTGATAAAACTTTCCTCGTAGGCGTATTCATAGGCCGGCCACGCGATCAGGACCAGGAACGCCAGGGCGGCCGAGGTCGCCACCAGGTCGAGATAGGCCCGCATGGCGGGCTTTGCGCTGGCGACCACCGCCGTCATCCGCATGTGCTCGGCGCGGCGGAATGCAACCGCGGCGCCCAGCATGGCGAGCCACAGGAACAGGATCGAGGCCAGCTCGTCCGACCAGATCAACGGCCGGTGCAGCGCATAGCGCGCCACCACGCCGGCAAACAGGATAACGATCTCGGCCACGACAAGGAGCGCGGCCGGAATCTCGACCAGCATTCCGAGCGTACGTTCGATCGATGCAAGGTGAGACCGGCGGCGAGGGGGCTGACCCACCTCGCCGGCAACGGCTTCACTCAACCCGGCATGAGCCACGACGGCCCCTCAGACGTTACAAGGCGTTACGACGAGATCTTACGACAGTTTGCCGACAGACTTTTCGAGCAGCTCCCAGGCCTGGTCGCCGTATTTGCCTTTCCATTCCGCGTAGAAGCCGGCCGAACGAAGTTTTTCGCGGAACGGCGCCACGTTGGGCTGGTTAAAGGTCAAGCCCTTGCCGGCCAGCTCCTGCTGCAGCCCGGCATTCAGCTTGGCGACGTCCTCGCGCTCCTTGACGCCGGCGGCGTTGATGTTCTTGGCGACGATCGTCCTGACG
Organism: uncultured Bradyrhizobium sp.; assembly: GCA_902826195.1. Classification (GTDB taxonomy): domain Bacteria; phylum Pseudomonadota; class Alphaproteobacteria; order Rhizobiales; family Xanthobacteraceae; genus Bradyrhizobium. Next base: position 2,625 of record CADEDX010000112.1, read on the forward strand.
TCCTCCGGCAGCTTCTCCCAGGCGCGGCGGTTCGCCAGGAACCAGAAGCCGTCCCACATATGGTTGGTCAGCGAGCAGAACTTTTGCACCTCATACAGCTTCGCCGTCGAGATGATCGCCAGCGGATTTTCCTGGCCCTCGACGATCTTGGTCTGCAGCGCGGAGTAAACTTCGCTGAAATTGATCGAGGCGGGGGCTGCATCGAATGCCTTGAACATCGAGGTCCAGAGCGGCGACACCGGCACGCGGATCTTGAAGCCCTTGAGATCGTCAGGGCCGTTGATCGGCTTGCTCGACGACGTGGTCTGGCGAAAGCCGTTGTCCCAGATCTTGTCCATCACCACGAGGTTCGCCTTGGTGATCTCGCCACGGATATGGGCGCCCAGGCCGCCGTCCATGGCCTTCCAGACCGTGTCGTAGTCCGGGAACGCAAAACCGATCCCGCTGATCGACGCCGCCGGCACCAGCGTCGCCAGGATCAGCCCCGACAGCGTGAAAAACTCGACGCCGCCGGACCGGATCTGGCTAAGCATGTCGGTATCGGATCCGAGTTGGTTGTTCGGGAAGATCTGCAGGTCGAACCGGCCATTGGTCTCAGCCTTGATCGCCGCCGCCATTTCCTTGGCGCGGGCGTTCATGGGATGGCCGTCAGGCAGATTGTTGGCGTACTTGTAGGTAAATTCTGCGGTCTGGGCCCGCGCCACCAGCGGCGCGCCGATGCCGCCCAAAACCGCTGACGCCGCGGAAGCCTTCAAAAGCGTGCGTCGTGAAAAACTCATTGGGTTTCTCCCTTGAGGGTTATTCTTCTTTGCTGATCCGATCTCGCGAACCATCCGCGTGCTCGCGCGCTTATTGCAGTGTCCGAACGCGGGAGCAACAGAGTGCTTTGGCGGATCAGGATTGACGTGGGAATGTCTTGGGATTGCCCGGGCCAAACCAGCGCGGCTATAGCCGCCGAACTGGCCTGATTTGCCGGAATGTTGGGCTAAATATCTGATCCAATTGTAGATAAATATATTCCATAATATACCTTATGCGAATCGTAGCTATTCAGGCCGGGGCGCGTATGGGATTGCGCCCTGCAGCCTCCAACCACCCGAAAACCTGGCGGCGGCGCTTGGGATGCGCGGTGGTCAGAGCAGAAATGAAAGTGCCGCCTCACATCGCTCTTCAACCTTGAGCGCCAGCAGGTCGTCGGCCCGTGTCTTGCCAATGTTCACCGCAGCGATCGGGATACCGCGTTGCGCGGCGGCCAACGCAAAGCGATAGCCGGAATAGACCATCAAGGACGAGCCGACGATCAACATGGCGTCGGCTGCCTCCAGCCGCCGCTGCGCCTCGGCGACCTGATCGCGCGGAACGTTTTCGCCATAGAAAACCACGTTGGGCTTGAGCACGCCGCCACAGCACCGGCATGACGGCACGGCAAAGGCTGAGAAATCCAGTCCATCGAGATCGGCGTCACCGTCCGGCAGCGCTGCGGCATCCAGCCGAGCCCATGGCGCATTGAGGCGGATCAACTCGTCCTGGAAGTCGACGCGCCGGATCGTGGTCGAGCAGGCCATGCACCGGACGAGATCCAGCCGCCCGTGAAGGTCGATGACCTCCCTGCTCCCGGCCGCCTGGTGCAGACGGTCAACATTCTGGGTGAGGAGCAGTTGGCACTGGCCGTTGGATTCCAGCCGCGCCAGCGCGTGATGCGCGTCGTTAGGCTGGGCTTGTCCGAAGAACCGCCGCCATCCGACCATGCTTCGCGCCCAGTACCGCTGGCGCGTCGTCTCGTCGGCAACGAACGCCTGGAACCGAACTGGCTGCGTCCTTTTCCAGTTGCCGTCGCCATCGCGATAATCGGGGATGCCGGAATGAGTGCTGCAGCCCGCCCCGGTCAGGACAAAGAGCTTTTGATGCTTTTCAACGAAATTCTTGAGTACGAAATTTGCCATGCATGCGTATGAAAAAGCTGCGCCAGCCGATCAACGCGGATTTCGATCAAATGCTCCGCATTTTCCGTTGCCATGGCGTCGTGATTCCGAACATGCGGCCTGCCCCCGCGAGGCCGCATTTCTGAACGATCTCAGCCCGCCAACTTGCGCCACGTCAAGGCGAGCAACGGCTTGAGGTCTATCAGGCTTTTTCCACCTCTCCGCCCGCCTCCAGCCAGCCCTTGAAGCCGCCGAGGTTGCGGACGTTGGAATAACCCATGTCCTTGAGGGTCTTGCCGACAAGTGCTGATCTTCCCCCTGAAGCACAATAGGCGATCACGGTCTTGGCGCGGTCGAAGGCTGCGTCATGCATCGCCGAGGCGGGATCGGCGCGAAACTCGACAAGGCCTCGCGGGATGGCAAGCGCGCCCGGGACCTTGCCCGAGGTCGCCACTTCCGCAGGCTCGCGAACGTCGAGGAACAGGACGTCGGGCCTGCCCAGCAATCCCTTGGCTTCGTCCGGGCTGATGCGCGGAACTGCGGCCTCTGCTTCAGCCAGCATTGCCTGTACTGTTTTCATCTTGTTTCCTTCACGGGTTCGCCACGGCGGCACATCCTCATCTAGGTCGCCGTCGCGGCGATGCAAAGCCAAATCGGCACATGGTCGCAATTGCCGCAACAAACTATGGGCTGATGGCTCTCGCCAGCCTGCACGCGGTGTCGGCACTGGTCCACACCTGGATCTTCCGCGATAACACGATAGTTCGAATGCTGCCGGGATCACGAGGCCGATAATAAGCGCATCGCCTCCAGCGACATCGCATTGATCCCGTCGCCGCGGTCGAAACGCACGACCGTGCGATGCGGCCTCCCTGGCCGTTGATTTCCCGAGACCTCAGCCCAGAAAGAGAGCACGGGCCAAGGTGGCTCTAGTGGGAAGAAGTGTCAAAAAATGAATGGGATTGAAGTGCGCGCGTTACCAACAACAGCGCTGCTCTTGCTTAAGTAATATACACAAAACATAGTTTCGATCAAGAGTTGTTCTTTCGTTCTTCCTTCGCCAGTTTCCCGAAACCAAACGGTTCTCGCATCCATTCGAACGCCCTCCGAGCAGTGCGACGTTGTCGCGCTGGGATCATGATTGATCTCGGCGCGAGCGCTGCAACGAAGACAAATGTCCTCCAGGCTTAAGGTGATTTCATGAACGAACGACAGCCAAGCCGGACCGCCCTCCGCGCAGCAGGATATCGTGCAGCCCATCAGCAATTGGAGGGCGGCAAGGTGTTCTCCGACCCCCTCGCCCTCACCATTCTTGGTGACGGCGCCGACGCCATTATCGCGGGGTTATCCGCCGACCCGGCCCAGCAACGCACACGCATCTTCATGGCGGCGCGGAGCCGGTTCGCCGAGGATAGTCTTGGCGCAGCCGTATCGCGCGGTGTGCGGCAAGCGGTGGTTCTCGGAGCCGGCTTCGATACATTTGCGCTGCGCAATCCCTATTCGGACCTCGGGTTGCGGGTTTTCGAGGTCGACCATGCCGCGACCCAGGCCTGGAAGCGCAGGCGCCTGTCGGAGGTCGGCCTCGCAATTCCGGCGTCGTTGACCTTCGCGGCCATCGACTTCGAAACGGATGATCTCGGTCGAGGGCTACGTGACGCAGGGTTCGATCCGGATCGTCCCGCGTTCTTCATCTGGCTTGGCGTCGTGCCCTATCTTGGACGAGCATCCATCGCGGCCACGTTGCGTTACATCGCCAGTGTAAAGAAATCCGAGGTGGTGTTCGATTACAGCGAGCCTCTGGAGAACTACCCTCCGGAGTGGGGACCTGCGATCGTTGAGCTCGGGGCCTTCACGGCCGCAATCGGCGAACCCTGGCTCAGTCATTTTGATCCCGACGAGATAGCGCAGAAGCTTCGTGGTTACGGTTTCGGGGAGATAGAAGACGTCGGTATGTCCGAGATCGCCGTACGCTATCTGGGGGCGCCCGCCGGCGGCCCCAACGCCGGTGCCGGGCCGCATATGATCCGCGCAGCACGATCGCCGTAATCGTCGCGTCGATGGCCCGGTGCGCTCAACGGGCGCATCGGGCAAGCCGGCGTCGAGCTACCGGCCCCTGAACTTCGGCTTGCGGCGCCCCAGAAACGCCTCGACGCCCTCCTTATGGTCCTCGCTCATGCTCGCCAGCGCAAACTGGTCGACATCCATGTGGCTGGCCAGATCATCGAGCGCGTGCGCCAGGCGGTTGACCGTGAGCTTGGTCATGGCGACCGAAAGCGGCGGCTGCGACGCCACCTTGGCGGCGAGCGTCATCGCGGCGTCAAAGGCCTTGCCGGGTTCGGCCACCTCCTCGACAAGATGCCACTCATAGGCCTCGGCGGCTGTGATGCGCTGGTCGGCCAGGATCACCGCCTGCTTGGTGCGGGCCGGTCCCATCAGGTGCAGCATGCGCGGCACGCTCTGCCAGCTCATGTTCATGCCGAGCCCGATTTCGGGCACGCGCATGTGAGCGTCTTTCGCCATCACGCGAAAATCCAGCGCGACCGCCAGCGCCACGCCGCCGCCGACGCAAAAGCCTTCGATGGCGCCGATCGTGATCTGCTCCATCTCCTGCCAGGCCCGCGTCAGCCGCGGCCCCAGTTTCAAATGCCGACGTAACGTGCCGAGATCCATGGATTTTCGCGAGCGGCCTTCCGGGTCCTTCAGGTCAAAACCAGCGCTGAACGACTTGGCGCCACCGGTCAGCACGACGACCGAGGTCGCGTCGTCATCTTCAAAACTGCGCGCGACGTCCGTGAGCTGGCGCATCGCCTCCGGCGACATCGCATTGATCCCGTCGCCGCGATCGAAACGCACGACTGCGATGCGGCCTTCCAGTCCGAGCCCCTTCTCGATCTTTACAAAATCAGCCAATGCATGGCCTCCCTGCCCTTTGATTTTTGGAAAGCTTAGCGGCAGAAAGCGGCCGTCTTGGGAAGCGCCTAGAGATGCCCCGTGCGGTGGTGCTCGGGCTTACTCTCAGGCACCGGGAAACGGATCGTGGTGCCGAGCGTGATCCAGTTGGCATTTTCGCCCGTGATGTTGCGGCCGTAGATCAGGTCGACCGAGAAGATCTCGTTCGGCCGATAGCGGACGCCGGTCTGGAACCGCGGCTGCACCGCGCTCGGCGTTTCCGATTGGCCCGCCTGCCCAAAGGCCTCGATGGTCCATTGCAGGGTATCGGTGAACTTCCAGTCGAAGCCAATGCCGTAAGTGAAGAAGTGGTGATCGACGCCGCGGTCCCACAGCCAGCCGCCGTTGAAATTGATGCGCGTGGTTTCGCTGAGCCGGAACGTCGCCGGCACCGCCGCAAAGGCAGTAAGGTTTTCACCGGTCAAGGCATCGAAGGAGCCGCCGGCGTAGATGGAATAACCGAGCCTGCCGATACCGGTCGGCGCGATGTTCATCTTGGCCTTCGGCGAAAACGTGCTGCTCCATTTCCCGTCACTGCGCGCGCGGTTCATGTTCATGCTGAGTTCGACCGGCTTGAACGGATCGACCACGCAGGACGGGTTGGCCACGGCCGAAAAGTCGGTATTGAACGCGGCGGACAGCCAGCTTTCGATCTTGCACGAGCCAGCTTCGCCAATGTCGGCGGCATCGACTGCATAGGCACCGTTGGCCGCCCGCGCCTGCCCCGTCGGGAACCCCGCCAGGACGACCGCCGCGAGCGCCGTTCCGCTGCACCCTGCCCTGATCCCCATCATTAAATGCTAGCAGAGTCTCCGCCTCGACATAGCCCGGATTTTTCGCCTATCCTGACGCTATGAGCGAGCATGATCACGACCACCACGGCCATCATCACCACGACCACGATCACGACCATTCCGAACTGTCGGAGACCGAACTGCGCGTGCGCGCGCTGGAGACGATCCTGACCGAAAAGGGTTACGTCGATCCGGCGGCGTTGGATGCCATCATCCAGGCCTACGAGACCAAGATCGGCCCGCATAACGGCGCGCAGGTCGTGGCCAAGGCCTGGACCGACCCTGCTTTCAGGCAGGCCCTGCTGGACGACGCCAGCACGGCCGTCAGCACGCTCGGCCATGTCAGCCGGGTCGGTGACCACCTCGTCGCCGTCGAGAACACGCCGCAGCGCCACAACATGATCGTGTGCACGCTGTGCTCCTGCTACCCTTGGGAAATGCTGGGACTTCCCCCAGTCTGGTACAAGGCCGCGCCGTATCGCTCGCGCGCAGTCAAGGATCCGCGCGGCGTGCTCGCCGACTTCGGCGTCAGCCTCCCGAAGGACATCGAGATCAGGGTGTGGGACTCGACCGCCGAGACTCGCTTCCTCGTGTTGCCGATGCGCCCCGAGGGCACCGAGGGATGGAGCGAGCAGCAACTCGCCGAACTCGTTACCCGCGACTCCATGATCGGGACGGGATTTCCGAAAACGCCGGGAGCGCCATCGTGAACGGCGTCCACGACATGGGCGGCATGGACGGCTTTGGCAAGGTCGAGCCCGAGCCGAACGAGCCGATGTTCCACACCGAATGGGAAGCCCGCGTGCTGGCGATGGTGCGGGCGATGGGCGCCGCCGGCGCCTTCAACATCGACATGTCGCGCTTCTATCGCGAGATGCTGCCGCCGCACGTCTATCTCGCCAGCTCGTATTACAAGAAATGGTTCCTCGGTCTCGAGGACATGCTGGTGGCCAAGGGTTTTATTGCTGCCGAGGAAGTTGCGGCCGGCCATGCGATGCAGGCGCCGAAAGCGCTCAAGCACGGCAAGTTTGCACTCAAGGACGTCGAGCGCGTCATGGTGCGCGGCAAGTTCGGCCGCCCGGCGCCCGCCGCCGCAAAGTTCAAGCCAGGCGATCGCGTGCGCGCCAAAAACATTCACCCTGCGACGCACACCCGGCTGCCACGCTATGTGCGTGGCCACGTCGGCGTGGTCGAGCGTGACCACGGCTGCCATGTCTTTCCCGATACGGCCGCGATGGAAGCCGGCGAGCACCCGCAACGGCTC
>CADEDX010000112.1:9563-15136 GCA_902826195.1 uncultured Bradyrhizobium sp.
GAGGGCGCCGAGCTATGGGGCCCGGACGCCGATCCGACGGTGAAGATATCGGTCGACGCGTTTGAACCCTATCTGGAGGCGGCGTAATGGATACCGCTGCCGCCGCGCGCGCCACCGCCGCCGTGCCGGGCATTCCGCGTGACGATTCCGGCCCGGTGTTTCGCGAGCCGTGGGAGGCGCAGGCCTTTGCGATGGCGCTGGCGCTGCACGAGCGCGGCCTGTTCAGCTGGAACGAGTGGGCCGCCGCCCTCGCCGACCAGATCAAGCGCGCCCAGGCCGCGGGCGATCCGGACACCGGCGAAACCTATTACCAGCACTGGCTGGCGACGCTGGAACATCTGGTGGCCGCCAAAGGCGTCGCCGCCACCGAAACGCTGCATCGTTACCGCGACGCCTGGGACCACGCCGCCGATCGCACGCCGCATGGCATGCCGATCGAACTGACGCCGGCGGATTTCTGCTAGAGCACGATCCGGAAAAGTGGAAACCGGTTTTCCGCAAAAATCATGCTCAAACAAAGAGATGAGATCATGATACGAATTGCATCAAATCGCATCATAATCTAACCCTGCGCCGCGTAATCCCGCCAGCCCTTCGCGCGTAATGCGCAGGCGGGACACTCACCGCAGCCATAACCCCATGCATGCTGCGCGCCGCGCTCGCCGAGGTAACAGGTGTGGGAGTGCTCGCGGATCAGGTCGACCAGCCCTGCCCCGCCGAGTTCACGCGCCAGCTTCCATGTCGACGCCTTGTCGAGCCACATCAGCGGCGTGTGCAATTCAAAGTTCCTCGCCATGCCGAGATTGAGCGAGGACTGCAGCGCCTTGATGGTCTCGTCGCGGCAATCCGGATAGCCGGAATAGTCGGTCTCGCACATGCCGCCGATGATGTGGCGAATGCCGCGCCGATAAGCAAGCGCCGCCGCGAAGGTGAGGAACACCAAATTGCGGCCGGGCACGAACGTGTTGGGCAAGCCGTCCGCCCCCATCTCGATCGCGACGTCCCGCGTCAGCGCGGTGTCTGAGATCTCCGCCAGCGTTGGGATTTCCAGGGTGTGGCTGTCGCCGAGCTTTGCCGCCCAGTCCGGCCGCAGCGATCGGATGCCCGACAACAGCCGATCACGGCATTCAAGCTCGATGGCGTGGCGCTGGCCGTAGCTGAAACCCAGCATTTCGACACGCGCAAAGCGGTTCAGCGCCCAGGCGAGGCAGGTGGTGGAATCCTGCCCGCCGGAAAACAGCACCAGCGCGGTCTCGGAGGATGATTGGTCGTTCATGAGAGGCCATTAGCATTCCCGCGTCTTGCGGCCAACCGGTGGAAATTGCCGGATTCCGCGCCGTTGCGCTGGGATCGGCACGGCGCTTGCGGCATAAAGCGGACGTCCTTCCCGGCCACGGAAATCCCATGACCCCTTCCCGCGACATTTCACGGCTGCTCGAAATCATGGCGGCGCTGCGCACGCCCGTTACCGGCTGCCCATGGGACCTCGAGCAGAATTTTGCGACGATCGTGCCCTACACGATCGAGGAGGCCTATGAGGTGGCCGACGCGATCACGCGCGGCGATTTCGACGATCTGCGCGACGAACTCGGCGATCTCCTGCTGCAGGTCATCTATCACGCCCGCATGGCGGAAGAACAAAACGCCTTTGCGTTCGGCGACGTCGTCGAAGCGATCACGAAGAAGATGATCCGCCGCCATCCGCATGTGTTCGCCGACAAGGACGGCAATATCGCACCCGCCGGCGTCAAGAGCGCCTGGGAACGCATCAAGGCCGAGGAAAAGGCCGAACGCGCGGCGCGGCGCCCGCCGGAAGACACGGCGCATCAATCGCTGCTGTCAGGCATCAAGGCCGGCCAGCCGGCGCTGACGCGGGCGATGGAATTGCAGCGCAAGGCCTCCACCGTCGGCTTTGACTGGAACGATCCCCGCGCCGTGCTCGCCAAGATCCGCGAGGAGGCCGACGAGATCGAAGCGGCGCTGGACGGCGGCAGTGCGGACGAACTCGCCGAGGAGACCGGCGATCTCCTGTTCGCGCTGGTCAACCTCGCCCGCCATATCGGCGCCGATCCGGAAACCGCGCTGCGCGGCACCAACGCCAAGTTCGAGCACCGTTTCGCCTATATCGAACGCGCGCTCGCGGCGAAGGGCCGCTCTCTCGAGGATGCGACGCTGGAAGAAATGGATGCGCTGTGGAACGAGGCAAAGGGTAGTCCGGCCTCACCCGTCCGCACAGAAGGTACCCGTTGAAGTCACGCCACGTGCGGCACGGCGTCGAACCTGGACACCACGATATCGCGCTTGGTTTCATCCACGCGCACGGTCATGTCGAAGCGGCCTTCGTGAAGCTCCTTGTTCAGCACCTCGGCATTGCGGTGCAGCCAGCTGATGCCGGCGCCGTCGGAAGCGTCGATCGACAGATCGAGCGTCGTGCGGGTCGCCGCCAGCCGATCCTCGATCGCGGTCAACAGTTCTTCGACGCCCTCCCCTGACACGGCGGAGACGAGGAAACACGGCCTCTCCGGCGGGCGGCGGGCGGCGATGTTGCGAAGGTTTTCGCGCTCTTCGGGATCGAAGCGGTCGATCTTGTTCCAGACTTCGAGGATACCCGCACCGGCGTCGGGATCGATCCCGAGTTGGCGCAGCACGGTATCGACGTCGCGCTCCTGCGCCTCGGCATCCTCATGCGAAATGTCGCGGACGTGGAGAATGATGTCGGCTTCCAGCACCTCTTCCAGCGTGGCGCGAAACGCGGCGACGAGTTGCGTCGGCAAATTGGAAATGAATCCGACAGTGTCCGACAGCATCGCCTTTCCGCCATGCGGCAGGGTCAGCGCGCGCAGCGTAGGGTCAAGCGTGGCGAACAGCATGTCGGCCGCCTGCACGTCGGCGCTGGTGAGCCGGTTGAACAGCGTCGACTTGCCGGCGTTGGTGTAGCCGACCAGCGCCACCACGCGATACGGCACCCGTTGCCGCCCGGCGCGGTGCAGCCGGCGCGTCGCCTGCACCTTCTCGAGTTCGTTCTCCAGCCGCGTGATGCGATCGCCGATCAGCCGGCGGTCAGCCTCGATCTGGCCTTCGCCGGGGCCACCCATGAAACCGAAGCCGCCGCGCTGGCCCTCCAGATGCGTCCAGGAGCCCCCCCGCCCGCTGCGCCGACAACTCACATGTGCCACTTCGCCCCGCAGCGATCCCTCCTTGGTCTTGGCGCGGCGGCCAAAAATTTCCAGGATCAGTCCGGTGCGGTCGAGGACCTTGGTATTCCACGCCTTCTCGAGGTTGCGCTGCTGGATCGGCGACAGCGCGCAATCCATCACCACGAGTTCGATGTCGTGGCCCGCGATCAGGCCGGAGATCTCCTCGACCTTGCCCTTGCCGAGATAGGTTGCAGGCCTGATCTGGCTGACCGGCGCCAGCAGCGCCTCGGCGATCGCCAGATCAATGGCGCGGGCCAGGCCCGTCGCTTCCTCGAGCCGGGCATCGGAATCACGCGCGACATCGCTCGCCTTCCCCTCGGCGTCGCCACGGCGCATGCGCAAGTAAGGGCCGATGACGATCACCCGCCCGCTTTGCTTGCCCCCCGCCGACCGTGGACGGTCGGCATTGCCTTCACGGTTGAGGGGTTCCAATCAGGTCACCCTCAAGCCGGAGCATCCTCGCCGCCTTCGAACAACTGAATCGGTGCGCCAGGCATGATGGTCGAGATCGCATGCTTGTAGACAAGTTGCGAATGACCGTCGCGCCGAAGCAACAAGCAGAAGTTGTCGAACCAGGTAACAATCCCTTGCAGTTTAACCCCGTTGACCAGAAAGATCGTCAGCGGTGTTTTCGTCTTACGAACGTGGTTCAGGAAGGTGTCTTGTAGGTTTTGTGCGCGGTCTGCCGCCATTGTTTTTATCCCGCTTGTGTTTCTTTTTGTTTCAGCCGGCTTTTGCTCTCTCACGGAGTCTGCCCCGACTGCCGGCGTCCCCTGAGATCCCCCTCTGGTCGGCCGGCAGGATGATTAGAAGGCACGCGCGGTTTTTAGGCAAGCCGGATCGGGTCCGGCCTAGCCGGAACCCAGTGGCCATTCTCTGTAACAGCTCGGAAAGAGATAAATATTCCAAAGAAATTGCATGAATCGACTCGAAGCGCGCCGTATTTGCCGCCGACCGTGGAAGCTATGGACTTGTGATTCACCCTGGACTCAACCGACTCCCAACGCCTTGAGTTTTCGATGTAGCGCCGAGCGCTCCATGCCGACGAATTCGGCAGTGCGCGAAATGTTGCCCGAGAACCGGCTGATCTGAGCGATCAGGTAGTCCCGCTCGAACACTTCCCGCGCCTCCCGAAGAGGCAGACCCATGATGTGCTCGCCATTGTTGCTGGTCGGCATCGCCGGTACCATCGAACCGACATCCTGCGGCAGCATGTCGGCCGTGATGATCACCTCCGGACCGCCGCCGGCCAGAATCATCACGCGCTCGACATTGTTGCGGAGCTGGCGGACGTTGCCGGGCCATACGTGGGACTGCAGCACCGCCATCGCATCCTGGCCGATCTGGCGCTTCGGCAGGCCGGTCGCCGACGATATCTGGTCCATGAAATAGTCGATCAGTTCGGGGATGTCCTCGCGACGTTCCGACAGCGGCGGGACGCGGATCGGCACCACCGAGAGGCGATGGTAGAGATCCTCGCGGAACCGGCCCTCCGCGATCTCCTCCTCCAGGTTGCGCGCCGTCGAGGAGATGATGCGGACATCGACGTGAATCTTGGCGGTACCGCCGGAACGTTGAAAGGTCTGGTCGACCAGCACGCGCAGAATCTTGTTCTGGGTCTCGCGCGGCATGTCGGCGATCTCGTCGATGAACAGCGTGCCGCCATGGGCCTCTTCCAGCGCGCCCGGCTTGCGCGCCTGTTCGCCGTTCGACTGTTCGATACCGAACAGTTCGACTTCCATCCGCTCCGGCGTGATCGCCGCCGCGTTGATGACGACAAACGGCCCTTCCGACCGGCTCGATGCATTGTGCAGTGTGCGCGCAGCCAGTTCCTTGCCCGAACCGGAGGGGCCGACGATCAGGATGCGGCTGTTGGCCTTGGCGGCTCGGTCGATGGTCTGGCGCAACTGGTTCATGCACGCGGAGCGGCCGGTGAGAACGCTCGCGGTGGGCGCCAGTTGCTTGAGTTCCTTGACTTCACGCTTGAGGCGCGAGGTTTCCAGCGCCCGCGTCGCCACCAGGATCAATCGATCGGACTTGAACGGCTTTTCGATGAAATCGTAGGCGCCGCGCTTGATCGCGGCGACCGCGGTCTCGATGTTGCCGTGGCCGGAGATCATCACCACGGGAACGTCGGCGTGTTCCTTCTTGATCTGCTCAAGCAATTGCAAGCCGTCGAGCTTGGAACCCTGCAGCCAGATATCGAGAAACACAAGGTGCGGGCGGCGGTTGGAGATCTCGGCCAGCGCCGAGTCGCTGTCGCGCGCGGTTCGCGTGCTGAAACCTTCGTCGTCAAGGATGCCCGCAACGAGGTCGCGAATATCGGCCTCGTCGTCGACAATCAGAATGTCAGCCGTCATCAGTCACCTCTCGTCC
>CADEDX010000113.1 GCA_902826195.1 uncultured Bradyrhizobium sp.
GTATATCAGCGTGCCGGGGAATCACCGTCCAGTCCGTGCCCCGGTGTTGCCCCACGCGAACATGGACGCCATCTACCCTCTTCGATCGCGAAAGCTTCAGGAGAATTTTGTCAATTATTGCAAGGTGGTACAGTTGGGTGGGCTCGAACCACCGACCTCCTGTTCCACAGACAGGCGCTCTAACCAACTGAGCTACAACTGCATCCTGTTGCGAGGCCCTCGAAAAAGGCCCTCGCGAATGGGCCGGAAACTAGGTGCAACGCCTCGCTTTGGCAAGGCCGCGGCGTCATGGATTATGTCGTTCGGGGGCACTTTGCGTTCATTTACCGGAGGTTTCCGTGCCCCCGCTCACACAGCAAAAAGCCCGGGCAGGCCGCCCGGGCTTTTCGTATGGGATACCGGAAACGCTCAGGCGGCCGGCTTGTAGAATTTCGAGGCCGAAGCCTTGATCGGCTCGACGGTCTCGGTGGCGACCTTCTGGCCGAGTTCGGCGAGTTCCTTGGCTTGCGCCGTGAAGGCCTCGTATTGCTTCTTGGCGTGCGCGGTCCACAGCTCCATCGCCGCCGCCGGGGTCTTCACGCCGAACAGCTCCTGCGCGAAATCGAGCGAGGACGTCGTATTGGCCTTGAAGAACTCGATCAGCTTGGCGTTGTAGGCGCTGGCGCCCTTGCTGGCCGTGGTGAACACCGCCTCGATGGTGCCGTTATGGGTTTCGGCGGCATCCTTGAACTTGGCGTAGCTGTCGCGAGCCTGCGAAACGCCCTTTTCGGCAAACGCGCGCATCTGTTCCGGAACTTCGAACGGGATGATGGAGGCAGAGAAGGGATCGGTGGAACTGGTCACGGCTTGCATCCTTCACAATGGGGTTAAACGATGTTCTCCCTTGCAAACGCCGGGGCCATCGGCCGGACGTCGGAGGGATCACGCACTCACACATTCACGGAAGTGCCCATCCACGGGCGCGCCTAATAAGCACCCATATCATGTCAAATTTGTGCAATGCAATGCGATTTCGGGTGCGACGCGACATATTTAATCGTAAAAGCTGCATGAGCTTGGCGGAAGCTAGCCAGGATTGAAACCCCGCCGACCGCTGTTGGCGGCCACCCCGCGGTGGGTAGCTAGTGCTCCGCGGCGGGAAAACCCTCACAAGGTTAAGGTTATCCCGGGCTAAGGTGGCCGCCTGCCCCGTCCGGCCGTGGACCAGCCGCGCCCCGCTTGCGATAGTAACGATTGCTTAACGCTATCGGCATTCTGGCTGCCGATCCCGATGCCGGACGGTCACGTGGTTGCGATGAAGGATGCGGAAATTCAGTGGCTGACTTCGAACGATCCGCGATTGACCGCCTATGCGGCGAGCCGCCTGCCCGCCTGGCTATGGACCGCTGACGGCCAGCGGATCCTGTGGGCCAATGCGGCCGGGGTGCGCATGTTCGGTGCAACCGACGCCGCAGCCCTTTCCGAAAAGACCTTTGGCCCGGCAGACCGGCACCGCCGGCAGATCGTGCGCCTCGCAGGCCGGCTGCGCGCGGGCGGCGCGATCCGGCTGGAGCGCCTGCAGGGGTTCGGCGCTGCGCCCGGGGGGCTTGCGACCTGCGGCTGCTCCCGGGTCGACTTTGCCGATGGCAGCCATGGGGTTTTGATCGCCGCCGGCAACATTGCGCTGATCGCGCCGCGCTGCGAGCCCAACGAAGAGATGCCGCCGGCCGCCGTCAAGGCTGCAGAGCCGCACATGCCGGAGCCCGTTGCATCCGGGCCCGTGTTGCAGCCGAGCGCGCCCGCCGTCGAGCAAGCGGTGGCGACGACGCCGATCGCCGATGATCAGCGACCGGCCCTATCGGGCGAAGCGCCCGCTGAATTTGCGTTGTTCGATGCACTCGCCGAACCGGCTGACGATGCGCCGCCCACCGAATCCATTCTGCCCGCGACGCAGACTCCTGCGCGCCCGCCATCACCCGCCATCGAAGCGTTTGCCGGCGAGGCGCAAACGCGGCGCCTGCCGCTGCGTTTCACCTGGCAGACCGATCGCGATGGCCGCTTCACGCTACGCTCGGACGAATTCCTGGACCTGATCGGCCCGCGCACCGCGGCCGCGTTCGGCCGGCCATGGCGCGAGATCGCCGAGACGCTTGGCCTCGATCCCGCAGGGCGGATGATGCAGGCGTTTGCCAGCGGAAACACCTGGAGCGGCGTCACGCTGAACTGGCCAGTGGATAGCGGCGGCAGCTTGCCGGTCGAATTGTCGGGCCTGCCGGTGTTCGATGCGGCGCGAAATTTTGTCGGCTATCGCGGCTTCGGCGTCTGCCGTGACTTTGACGCGATCGCGCGGCTTGCCGCCCTGCGTTTGGCGGAATTGTCGGGCGAAATGGCCACAGCGCAACAGCCGCCCGCTGCGCCACCTGCCGACGAAACGCCCGAACCCGTTGCCGTCGAAGATTCCGCTGCAGAGACTTCACATCAAAACGATTTGGAAACGCCCGTGGAACCGCCTGAGGAATCTCCAGAGGAAAGCGTTCAGCAAAACGTCCGGGACATCGCAAGCGACGCGTCGACGGAAACCGCGACGGTGTTGCCAAAGGAGGTTGCGGCAAACGTGCTG
This sequence comes from uncultured Bradyrhizobium sp., assembly GCA_902826195.1. Taxonomy (GTDB): domain Bacteria; phylum Pseudomonadota; class Alphaproteobacteria; order Rhizobiales; family Xanthobacteraceae; genus Bradyrhizobium. The sequence goes on from CADEDX010000113.1 coordinate 2,600, forward strand.
CCGTTCCGCGTTCCCGGCGACAACAAGCAGCCGGTGCTGACGCCGGTTGAAAACAGCGCCTTCGACGAACTCGCGCGGCAATTGTCGGCGCGGCTCGAAACCGAGAACGACAACCAGGCGCCGAGCGTCGTCGACGAAGCCATCTTCGAACCGCGCGCCGAAGCTGCTGCCGCGCCGCCGGAATGGCTGGCGTCGCCCGAGCCGCCGGCGCGCGGTGAAGCCGCCCGCGACAGGACGCTGCTCGAATTGCTGCCGGTCGGCATTTTGATCTACCGGCTCGACCGCCTGCTCTATGCCAATTCCGCCTTCCTCGCGAGAATAGGCTATCGGGACCTGCACGCACTGGAAGACGCCGGCGGCCTCGACGCGCTCTATGTCGAGCCCGGCACCTCCAATGCCTCCTCAACTTCGGACGCCGGCAGGCCGGTGAGGATTTCGGCAAGCCAGCCGGCAGATGCGGCGACGGATGCGCCGTCATCGGCCGCCGACGCCCGCCTCCACACGATTTCATGGGATGGCGATTCGGCGCTGGCCCTGATCTTCTCCGGCACCCGCCACGAGAGCGCGGCGATCGCCGCCGCGATCTCGCACGCCGAACCCGCATCCACGGCCATAGCTGCGCCTGAGGCCGCCAAACCCTCCGACGTCGGGCACGCCAACGCCGAAGAACTCGCGGCCATCCTCGACACCACGGCCGAAGGCATCGTGATGTTCGACGCCGACGGCAACATCCACGCCGCCAACCGCAGCGCCGAGGCGCTGTTCGGCCATGACGGCCACGAACTCGCGCAGCGCAACCTCACGGACCTGTTTGCCCCGGAAAGCCGGCATGGCGTGCTGGAATATCTAGCCGCCACCAAGGCGGCCAATGTCGAGAGCCTGCTCGACCACGGCCGCGAGGTGCTGGGCCGCGAGAGCAAGGGCGGCATCATCCCGCTGACGATGACCATGGGCCGCACCCGCCCCGACGGACCGAACTTCTTTGCGGTGTTCCGCGATCTGTCGCAGGCCCGGCAGACCGAGACCGAATTGCGCGAGGCGCGGCGGCTGGCCGAGCGCGCCGCCAACGCCAAGGCCGACGTGCTGGCGCGGATCAGCCACGAGGTGCGGACGCCGCTGAACGCCATCATCGGCTTTTCCGAAGTGATGATCGGCGAACGCTTCGGTTCGCTCGGCAACGAGCGCTACGGCGAATACATCAAGGACATCCGCGCCTCGGGCGAGCGCGTGATCGCCATCATCAACGACCTGCTCGATCTGTCCCGGATCGAAACCGGCAAGCTCGACCTCTCTTTCACCAGCCAGAACCTCAACGAGCTGGTGGAAAACTGCGTCGGCGTGCTGCAGCCGCAAGCCAACCGCGAGCGCATCATCATCCGCACCTCGCTTGCGCACATGCTGCCGCCGGTCGTCGCGGACGCGCGGGCGCTGCGCCAGATCACGCTGAACCTGATCGGCAACTCGATCCAGCTCGCCAATACCGGCGGCCAGGTCATCGTCTCGACCGCGCTGTCGGATTTCGGCGAGGTGATGCTGCGGGTCCGCGACACCGGCCTCGGCCTCAACGACAATGAGGTGGCCGCGGCGCTGCAGCCGTTCCGCACAGTTGCGCCGTCGGACCGGGCCGAGAGTTCGGCCGTCAGCCTGTCGCTGACCAAGGCGCTGGTCGAAGCCAACCGCGCCACGTTCCAGATCAAGACCGGCGGCCGTACCGGCACGCTGATCGAGATCGTGTTCCCGCACGCGGTGGCGCGCGCCTGACAGGGCGTCAAACCAAAAACATCGAAAACAACCCCATGCACTGTAGCGAGGGGTTTCAAATTGCAGGCGTTTAGGCGCTTGCACCGACCCGTCGCGAGGGCCCCGCGAGACCTTCTGGACAGCGGCGGCTTTTCCGGTTGATATGCGGCGAATTGACACAGAGTTGGCCCGCCGTGAGCCTGGAGGAAGCCCCATGATTTCGTTCCCCTCGCGCCTGTTCGGCGCGGTCGTCGCGTTGACGCTTGCAGCCGGCGCGCCTGCCCTCTCGCAGCAGCTTGAGCTGAAGATCATGGCGCCCGCGGCTCCCGGCGGCGGGTGGGATCAGACCGCGCGCTCGATGCAGCAGTCGCTAGTCGCCGCCAAGATCGCGCGCAGCGTCCAGGTGACGAACGTGGCCGGCGCCGGCGGCAGCGTCGGCATCGCGCAGTTCGTCAACGGCGCCAAGGGCGACGGCAACCAGCTGATGGTGAACGGCTTCGTCATGGTCGGCGCACTCGCCATGAACAAGTCGCCGGTGACACTCGAACAGGTGACGCCGATCGCGCGTCTCACCGAAGAGATCCAGGTAATCGTGGTGCCGGCGAACTCGCCGATCAAGACGGCGCAGGATCTTGCCACCGCCGTCAAGGCCGACATCGCCAAGGTCACGTTCGCAGGCGGCTCGGCCGGCGGCGTCGACCATGTGATGGCGGCGTTGTTCGCCGGCGCAATCGGCGCCGACGCCAAGAAGGTCAACTACATCCCGTTCTCAGGCGGCGGCGAGTCGCTGGCCGCGATCCTCGGCGGCAAGGTCACCGCGGGCATTTCGGGCTACAGCGAATATGAAGGCCAGATCAAGTCGGGCAAATTGCGCGCGATCGGCATCACGTCCGAGAAGCGCATCGCCGGCGTCGACATCCCGACCTTCAAGGAACAGGGCATCGACCTCGTGATCGCCAACTGGCGCTCGGTGGTCGCGCCTCCCGGCATCACGCCGGAACAGCGCAAGGTGCTGAGTGACGCGGTCGCGAGCATGGTGAAGTCGGACGCGTGGAAGGAGATCCTCAAGCAGAAGGGCTGGGAGGATGCCTATCTGGCCGACGAAGCCTTTGCCGACTTCCTGAAGAAGGAAACCGTGCGCGTCACGGACGTGTTGAAGTCGGTCGGTCTCGTCAAGTCATGACCGATCTTCCACAGGGCCCGGCGTCCCGCCGCGTCGATCGCGCCGGCGTCGTCATCGCCGCCGTGCTCGCCGCCCTTGCGGTGGTGCTGGTGTGGGACTCGCGTCAACTGGCCACCACGACGATGTACGGCATGGGGCCCGAGGTGATGCCGGTCGTCATCGCCATCGGACTCGGCCTGCTTGCGATCGGCAATCTGGTCGACGCGCTGCGCGGCAATTTGCCGGCGCGCGAGAGCGCCGATCGCAAGGCGGTGTGGCTGATCCTTGGCGGGCTGGTCCTGCTGATTGCGATCATCGGCCTCGGCGGCGGCTTCATCATCGCGACGTCGGCGCTGTTCGTCACGACGTCGGCGGCATTCGGAAGGCGCGCCCTTCTCGCTGATGCCGCCATCGCGCTGGTCTTGTCCACGCTGATCTATCTCGCGTTCGACCGGCTGCTGACGTTGAGCCTGCCCACCGGGCCTCTGGAAAGACTGCTGTAATGGAAACTTTTGCTGCGCTCGCGCATGGCATGGCGGTCGCCGTGCAGCCGATGAACTTGCTGTATGCGCTGATCGGCGTGTTCCTCGGCACCGCCGTCGGCGTGCTACCCGGCATCGGACCGGCGCTGACCGTCGCGTTGCTGCTGCCGGTCACCTACAAGCTCGATCCCGGCGGCTCGCTGATCATGTTCGCCGGCATCTATTACGGCGGCATGTATGGCGGCTCGACGACCGCCATCCTGATCAACACGCCCGGCGAGAGCGCGTCGATGGCGACCGCGCTCGAGGGCAACAAGATGGCCAAGGCCGGCCGCGGCGGGCCGGCGCTGGCGACCTCCGCGATCGGTTCGTTCGTCGCGGGCACCATCGCCACCATCGGCCTTGCCTTTCTGGCGCCTTGGCTGGTCGACTTCGCGGTACGTTTTGGGCCCGAAGATTATTTCGCGCTGATGTGCGTGGCCTTTATTACGGTGTCGGCCACCTTCGGCGATTCCCCGATCCGCGGACTGACCAGCCTGTTCATCGGGCTGACGCTCGGCCTTGTCGGCATCGACAAGCTCACCGGCCAGGCGAGGCTCGCATTTGGCATTCCCGAACTGCTCGACGGCGTCGAGGTGACGACCTTGGCGGTCGGCCTGTTCGCGCTGGGCGAAGCGCTCTACGTCGCCTCGCGCCGCCATCACACCGAGGAGAGGATCGAGCCGGTGCGCGGCTCGCTGTGGATGACCCGCGAAGACTGGAAGCGATCATGGAAGCCGTGGCTGCGCGGCACGATGTTCGGCTTTCCGATCGGCGCGCTGCCGGCCGGCGGCGCGGAAATTCCGACCTTCCTGTCCTACTCGACCGAAAAGCGGCTGTCGAAACATCCGGAAGAATTCGGCAAGGGCGCGATCGAAGGCGTCGCGGGTCCGGAGGCCGCCAACAACGCGTCGGCCGCCGGCACGCTGGTGCCGTTGCTGACACTCGGCCTGCCGACCTCGGCCACGGCCGCGATGATGCTGGCGGGCTTTCAGCAATACGGCCTTAACCCGGGACCGCTGCTGTTTGCCGAGCGGCCCGATCTCGTATGGGGCCTGATCGCCAGCCTGTTCATCGCCAACGTCATGCTGCTGGTGCTCAATTTGCCGCTGGTCGGCCTGTGGGTGAAGCTGCTCGCAATCCCGCAGCCATGGCTCTACGCCGGCATTCTGGTGTTCGCGACCATGGGCACCATCGCCGCAAAACCCTCTGTCGTCGAACTGTCGATGCTGGCGGGCTTTGGCGTGCTCGGGTTCCTGATGCGCCGGTTCGATTTTCCGATCGCGCCGGTCGTTGTCGGATTGATCCTGGGTCCAATCGCCGAAAGTCAGCTACGCCGTGCGCTCGCCATCAGCCTCGGCGATCCCATGACGCTACTGCAAAGCCCGATGTCGGCGACGCTGCTCGGCATCGCGCTGATCGCGTTGCTGGCGCCCTTCGTGATGAAGGGGATGGGACGGTTCAAGGCGAACGAGGATTAGGTCTGATACTCACAAACCGAACTCGTGATCCCAGCATCATTGATGTCCGCCATCCGGCGCGTTGCAGACCCGACTTGGACATCGCCTCGGGTCTGGAAAAGGACCAGAAGCGGACACGTCGCGAATAAAAATTCAAGCGACTTCGTCGCTGGCGGCGGCGGCGAGGTATCCGGCGCTGAAATCCTTTTGCGCTCTGATCAAGATGGATAGAGATACACATATTCAAATTCAAACCGCGAGGCGATCCAACGGTATCCTCAGCTTTAGCCTAAGACCATTTTGCCGCCAATCGTGCTCGATCCGTCCACCCAGTTCTACCGTCACGCTGCGGTCGGCAAGAATGCTACCAAAGCCGCTGGGCTGCGGTTTCACACTGATTTCGGGACCGCCGGTTTCTTCCCAGTTAAGACAGAGGTCGTCACTCCTCGCGGCCCATGTGACATGAATCGAACCATCCGGCCGAGAGAGAGCCCCGTACTTAACCGCATTGGTCGCAGTTTCATGCAATACTAAAGCAAGGCCAGTGACTGCCTTAGCTCCGACGCGCACGTCGGGACCGCTCAGAAAGATACGGTTGGAAGAGCCATTTTCATAGGGCTGCAGCAGAGTGCGCAACAGCGCATCTATCGTTGTCTGCTCGCTCTCGTGCTCTGTTCCCATGATGCCTGGACGAACAAGTTCCTTGGCCCGCAATAGCGCATCTAGTCGACCACGAAGAGCTTGAGCCAACTCCCTAGGGCTCGCGGCAGACCGAGCGCTTAGACTGATCAGAGAGTGGAAATTGGCGAAAATATTCTTCACTCGGTGATCGGCTTCTCGTGCAAACAGCCGTTGGCGCTCTTGCGCATTCTTCTGATTGGTTATGTCCACAACGACGCCGACAAAGCGATCCGGTCTGCCGTCCTCGCTGTACAAGCACTCGCCGCGCACCTCGACCCAGCGGATGTTGCCGTCCTTTTGCAGGAGCCGGTATTCCTGAACATACTTTTCCCCGGTGACGACCGTGTGGTTAACAGCATCAGCGATCCGCTGAACGTCCTCCGGGTGGATTCCCGCGAGGTAGTCAGACAACGGGGCGCCCTTATCTCCTTTGGCGGGATCGACCGAGAACATCTCCGCAAATCGAGCATCGGAATAGAAGGTGTCTAACTGAACATGCCAAGCAAATGTGCCGACCATCCCAGAAGCGTTCAGAGCTTGACGCAGTCGCTCCTCGGCTATCGCTAGAGCACGTTCCGCGAGAACCTGTTGAGTGGTTTCCACCACAACGGCGAGAACGCCTTCCGGACAACCACTCTCTCCCAGCACCGGGCTGTAGTCGAGGTTCATCCAAACCTGCTCAGGAACGCCTGAACGGTGAAGTGTCAGCTCCTGATTACGGTATGAAAGCGTACCTCCACCCAAGCCCACCTTCATCACGTTGTCGTTGAAGTCAGCCACCTCAGGCCAACCTTCTCGAACCTTAGACCCAAAAAGGCGAGGATGGCGTCCTCCCGCGAAAGTCGAGTAGGCGTCATTATAGATCATGATGCCATCTGGTCCCCAGAGCAGTACGATGGGGACCGGTGAGCGCAGCAGTAAACTCACCGTGGTCTTCAGGTTGTCTGGCCACTCGGAGACCGGCCCCAGGCTGGTCTTGGACCAATCGAGCGCACGAATGAGAGCGCCGTTTTCACCGCCGCCGAAAGGAAATCGCCTGTTGTGCTCAGAGCCGCTCACCTTGGGCGTGTATCCCATCGACATTATCCGTTCGATGAAATGATCTTGTTTCATTTTCGGGATCATCGCCAGCCCCTGTATCTGTCGCAGTGTCGCAGCCTTTAAGAAACGGCTCAAGCCACCCCATACGCGAAACGTCGGAACTGGAAGGACGGAAAGACATCTCGCGGTGGTTAGCGACGGGATGACGGAAATTAGTGTCGTTCCTCCCGGCTACATCTGTTCAGGCTGTGGGCGGTGTACCGGCATTGAGAAGTTGTGATACGGCGGTCACGAGCTGCGCGGGAGCGAAAGGCTTTTTCAGCAAGATGCTGTTGGGAACACCTTTGGAAGGCCACTCGGCGCCAGCGGCTCCGGTCATGTAAATGACAGGAAATCCCGCATCGATCTTTCTCGCTGTGCGAGCGATCTCCCAACCATCCATCCCTCCCGGAAGATTAATATCCGTTATCAGCGCACAAAAGGTGATCTTCGTACCCTTGAGGAGCGTTACGGCTTCCTCGGCGGAGCCCACCATAGCGAAGTTAAACCCGCCTTCGTCCAACGCGTCTTCAACGAAGCCCTGCAAAAGCGGATCGTCTTCAACGACCAACACCGTCGGCAACTCTTGCCCCCGCTGCACTGCTCCACCATTCCGTTTGTCGTCAAGTGACGTTGACAACGTGGAAGAATTCCGGGGGATGGAAACGGTTCCGAAGAAATGTTCAAAAGTGAGCTTATTCTTGAATTGCTCAATACCGCAGTTCCCAGCGGTTGCTCGCGGCAGTGCCGATGATCCGTCGGATCGGATGATGGGTCGATTTTCTGTGCCGATCCAGATGTCAAATCTTTGCGAGCATCGCCGCCTTCAGCTTGGCGATCCGCGCTTCGTCGCGCTTATAGAATGTCCACTGCTTGACGCGCCTGGCGCTCAGCAGCACCGCCTTTGACAAGATCTTCAGATGCTCGCTGAGCCGCGGCATTCTCCGCCATCTCGTCAGGCGCCTATCGGCCTGCGTCCTGGGAGCGGGTCGCCATCGTCGTTCAGTGGCGGGAACACCGCCGCGGTGAACTTCGACGCGACGTATTAACACGACGCGATCGCGCGTCCGCGGTGGGATCGGCTGCTGGTCAAGAGCCGCATTCGAAGCCCGCCGTTCGTGATGAAGGGACTCGGCCGGTTCAGGGCGAGCGAGGATTAGAGCCTGGACTTATTCACGCGCAGCGAAACTCGGATTGCCGCCGGTTTGCATTAACTCTGCTCCGGACCTCGCAGCGAAGTTCCGAATTGATCGATGTCCTAATTGGCGGAGCTTCGGCGCGGCCGGAACGCTGTTTGATATAAATCAACAAGTCGTTGTCACGTGTGGGTATCGTACCTGACCTAGGCTTCAGCGCGAAGCAAGGGGCCTGACGACACTTCAAGAACACGCCGAGCCTTCAAGTTCGCTTCCGGCTGCCTGCCCCGCTAGAGGGGTACATTCGAAAAGGCATCGCAGGCCGAAGTCGGCTTGCACATTTGCGCATGCAAGTCTCTGCCGCTAGGCAAGAGCCGCGGACGCAGTTCTCACGGTTGGAGTGGCCCATGAACGGCGAAGCGACGCGCCTGCAGAAAAAACTTGACGCGGCCGCATTTCAACGGCCGCCAGATTGTCCGCGCGAGTTTTGCGTGGGACTCGAGACAGGGCGAGAGGAGCTGGAAAGACTGTATCGTGTGGAAGACGCGCTACGAAACGCACTTGCGCGCGAAGAAGCGCTGCTGGGTCAAAAGGACGAATTGATCAGGCATCAGGATCTGATGAGGCGCGAGGCTGATCATAGGCTGATGAACGGTCTCCAGATGGTGTCAAGCCTGCTATCGCTACAAAGCCGCGAGGCGCAGGACGTCAAGACCGCAGAGCAGCTCAGGATCGCTGCGAACCGCGTTGCCACGATAGGCAGCGTCCACAAACGTCTTCACGCGCTAGATCACGTCGGAACCGTCGAACTCAAACAATATCTTGAAAAACTCTGCCAAGACCTGGCGGGCGTCCTGCCAGGCGGCGAGCAACGTCTACTAGCCGTCGAGGGAGTTGCGTTGGAGGTCCCGACCGCGATCGGAATCCCGCTGGGATACATCGTGAGCGAGCTTGTCATGAACTGCACCAAATATGCCGACAGCAAGATCATGGTGAGACTCGAGACGAAACCTGGCGGCCATGAGCTTTCAGTTTCCGATGACGGCCCCGGCTACCCGGAAGGGTTTGATCCGAAGCAGTCCAAGGGTCTCGGGATGAAGATTGTTTTTTCTCTCGTCCATCAAATTGGCGGCCAGGCACACTACGGTCCCAATTGTTCCGGGCGCGGCACGTGCTTTACGGTGCGGTTCGCGCTTGATCATCACATCGCTCCCGACGGAAACTGAATCAGCACGGCGCATGATGCCGGTCTGGACCTGAGTATCGGCCGGAGAGACCCGGCACCGGGTAAGCCAGCGGTCTTCTGGACGAACCGGCAAGCACGCTTAGAGAATGGTACCGAAGAGCTTTCCGATTCCGGCGGTGATCCCGAGCGCCAATGCGCCCCAGAACGTCACCCGAAGGGTTGCGCGCAGGATGTTCGCACCACCGGCTATCGCGCCCACCGCGCCGAGAAATGCAAGAAAGCCCAGCGATGCCGCCGACGTTACCGGGACCAGCAGGTTCGAAGGTGACACGACGACCATGAGCAGCGGCATGGCAGCGCCCACGGTGAATGTTGCAGCCGATGTCAGGGCCGCCTGGACTGGCCGGGCGGTCGTCACCTGGGAAATTCCCAGTTCGTCACGGGCGTGAGCGCCCAGCACGTCCTTATTCGTGAGTTGCGCGGCAACTTGCCGGGCAAGATCGAGGGCAACTCCGCGCTGGACGTAGATTTGCGCGAGTTCTTCGAGTTCGCCTTCGGGATTGCTGCGCAGTTCAGCCCGTTCTCGTGCGATATCCGCCGTCTCGGTGTCGGACTGCGAACTCACGGAGACATACTCGCCAGCGGCCATCGACATGGCGCCAGCAACCAGTCCAGCGACTCCGGCGATCAGGACGTCGTTCTGCTGTGCAGCGGCCGCGGCTACGCCGACAATCAGGCTTGCCGTTGATATGATTCCGTCGTTCGCCCCAAGCACTGCCGCCCTGAGCCATCCGATGCGATCGACGAGATGGGCTTCCTTATGGGAACGGGTCATGATGTTTCTCTCGGCCTTGAGCCCATGGTGGGCTCTGCAGACACCGATCATCGGCCGCCCCTGGTCAAACCAACCTACGGCAGCGAAGCCAAATCAGTTTGACGCACATCAAGCGATCGCCCCGGGAAGATTTCGTGATTAAGAATCGTGCTGCCCGTGGATCTGGTCCAGCGCCAGCAGCAGGGACGCGACGCGGTTCGCCGACGCGGCACACTCGGCGATGCGCCCAGAGCTGTCGGTAACCCAGTTGAAGTCGCACTGGACGACGACGAAGGCCGCAGCGGCCTGGATGACTTCGCCGAGGGTCATCGTTCCCTCGATATATTTGGGAGTGCAGAGCAGCAAGCCGATCAAGGGGGTCAGCAGAACGTTCGTGTGCGTCACCATCGTCATTCGCATCAATTGCCAGCAGTAGGTTCGCCAAACCCGGATGACCGCTTCGAGCGCCGCTCCGATCGCCCGTCGGCCGTCCGTGTAGACCTCCGGCTCCACGAGCCTTTCTCCAGCCTCGCGCAGATGCGTTCCGACCGACCTCAACTCGGCTTCCGTACGCTTGTTTTCTTCGATGACCCGCGTGAGGTGACGTGCGATGAGCATCATCGCGGCCGTCAGCAGCACGGAATAGGCGCTCACCGCAATCACGAGATATCCCGGGATCACCAGACTGGTACCGAGGGCGTTGATGGCGAGACCACCGCCGACTTTCCAGAGAACGCTGATGAATGTAATTGCGACGAGGATTGATGAAAGCAGCCCCAGCAACAAGTCGATCGGCAGATCTGTCGCGACCCTTGCGTCCTCGGCAATTCGGAACTCCGGAGCCTGATGCTCTCCGGACATGAACCTGAGCCGGACGATGTGATCCCGTTCCAGCCAATAGTCGTAGAGATGATCGCTCAGCCACTCCCGCCATTTGCGCTGCATGGTCATGCGGCCCCAGACGGAGATGATGGCAAGGGCCAGACTTGCTGTGGCGATGGGCAGCAGTGCTAATGCCTGCTGCCAGAGCCCGGCGGCGTTTTTGTGCTCGATCGCGTCGAAGAAGTCACGATTCCAGAAGTTGAGACGATACTGGGTAAACAGTTGGAGAAGCACGGTTGCGATTAGCAGGCCGACCAGGAGCCAAGCCATGGATGCCGACCGCCCTCGCCAGAATCCGGAGGCGCTCTGCCAGAATCGAGCGAGCAGCCGAATTTCGTCAGGGGCGAAGTATTTCTTTTGGAGCATTACCCGCTTGGTCTCGAAGCCACTGGTTTCAAACTTTAGCGCCGGTTGGGGGGACCTGATTGATCAGCATCAACCAAGGCGAGCCGGCGAACGTCCGCTGATGCCGCTCGGCGTCGTTTCGCTGCGATGCGGTATTTGATCGGCTGTCGTAGTTGTGTCGCCCGGGTACACGCGATCAATGTATCCCGCTTGAAGTCATGGTCGGCACAATTTTTGCTCTTTCCAACCTGCCTGAATGCATCCGCCTGCGGATCGCCTGTTTCCTGGGCATTTTTTGGATTTGAAGCATTATGCGCTGCCTCGTCGTTGCCGATTTGCATTATTCATTGCCGCAGTTCGACTGGCTGCTGGCGGCGGCTCCCGAATTCGACGTCGTCATTTTTGCGGGCGACGCGCTCGACATCGGATCGTTGGTCGATTATCGCGCGCAGATTCTGGTGGTGAAAAAATACCTCTCGCTGTTGTCCGGCATGACAAAGGTCATTTTCTGCTCGGGCAATCACGACCTCGACGACCGCAGCGCAGAGGGTGAGAAGATCGCGCGCTGGGTCGGCGATATCCGCGAACTCGGCATCGCCTGCGACGGCGACGAACTCACCGTTGCCGAGACGCACTTCACGGTGTGTCCGTGGTGGGACGGGCCGCTGGTCAAGGCCCGCATCGAGGCTCAGCTTCGCGATGCTGCAGCCAGGCGGGCGGAACGCTGGATCTGGGTGCATCACGCGCCGCCGGCAAATTCGCCGACGAGCTGGGGCGGCAAGCGCTTTTTTGGCGATGTCGAACTGGTGCAGTGGATCACGCAATACCAGCCATCGATGGTGATCTCCGGCCACGTGCATCAATCGCCCTTCATACCCGACGGCTCGTGGTTCGACCGGCTCGGCGTCACCTGGGTGTTCAACACCGGCCTGCAGCACGGCCGTCCGCCGGTCTGTATCGTGCTCGACCTCGATGAGGGCTCTGCGTTCTGGCTGGCGGCCGGCGAAGCGCAGCGCATCGACCTGCGCGCGCCGCTGCAGCGGCCGGCGGCGGAAATCGGGAAGGTGCCGCCATGGCTGATATCCCTGGGCCGGATTGCCCAACCGAATTTGCGTGCGGGACCTGCCGATCAATCCGTCAGCAGATCATAGTCCCGACGCAAGACAGTCTGGACGTGAACCGCCGCGCGTGCGGCGGTGTTGGCATCCGCCGCGCCGGCTGCGAGCACGCAGAGCGACCAGTTGTTTTCAGCCTGCCTTGCAACGCGATTGATCGCGATCTCCTGAACGTTATGACAGCCCGGCTGCAGTCTCACTTCTGCCAACGCTCGACGCTGCAATTCCGTCATTGAAATGCGGATCCTGGGCATGGCGGCGGCTCGGCTGGTTCGGGGACGCGCAACCCATCTAACAGCAGAGGAGCAACTCGGGTTCCACGTGCGACGAGCGCGACTTTGGAATCGGGCATTCGCACGGCAAGGTCGGTGGGCAATCGGAGCGCATTGCAGAGTCATTAACT
>CADEDX010000114.1 GCA_902826195.1 uncultured Bradyrhizobium sp.
TCGGCGGCAAGATTCCAAAAGGCGCGCTGCTGGTCGGCCCGCCCGGCACCGGCAAGACCCTGATCGCGCGCGCAGTCGCGGGCGAAGCCAACGTGCCGTTCTTCACGATCTCGGGTTCGGACTTCGTCGAAATGTTCGTGGGCGTCGGCGCCAGCCGCGTGCGCGACATGTTCGAGCAGGCCAAGAAGAATGCGCCCTGCATCATCTTCATCGACGAAATCGATGCGGTCGGCCGTCATCGTGGCGCTGGTCTCGGCGGCGGCAATGACGAACGCGAACAGACGCTCAACCAGTTGCTGGTCGAGATGGACGGCTTCGAGGCCAATGAGGGCGTGATCCTGATCGCGGCGACCAACCGTCCCGACGTGCTGGATCCCGCGCTGCTGCGTCCCGGCCGCTTCGACCGTCAGGTCGTGGTGCCGAATCCGGACGTCGTCGGCCGCGAGCAGATCCTGAAGGTTCACGTTCGCAAGGTGCCGCTGGCGCCGGATATCAACCTGAAAACCATCGCACGCGGCACCCCGGGCTTCTCCGGCGCCGACCTGATGAACCTCGTCAACGAGGCGGCCTTGACGGCTGCCCGCCGCAACAAGCGGATGGTGACCCAGGCTGAGTTCGAAGAGGCCAAGGACAAGGTGATGATGGGCGCCGAGCGCAAGTCGCTCGTCATGACCGAGGAAGAGAAGTTGCTGACGGCCTATCACGAGGGTGGCCACGCCATCGTCGGCCTCAACGTCGTCGCGACCGATCCGATCCACAAGGCTACCATCATTCCGCGCGGCCGTGCGCTCGGCATGGTGATGCAGCTGCCCGAACGCGACAAGCTGTCGATGTCGCTGGAGCAGATGACGTCGCGCCTCGCCATCATGATGGGCGGCCGGGTCGCCGAAGAATTGATCTTCGGCAAGGAGAAGGTGACCTCCGGCGCCTCTTCCGACATCGATCAGGCGACGCGACTGGCGCGCATGATGGTCACGCGCTGGGGTCTGTCCGAGGCCCTCGGCACGGTGTCCTATGGCGAAAACCAGGACGAGGTGTTCCTGGGCATGTCGGTATCGCGCACCCAGAACGCATCGGAAGCCACGGTTCAGAAGATCGACACCGAAATCCGCCGCTTTGTCGAAGAGGGCTACAACGAAGCCAAGCGTATCCTCACCGAGAAGCGCCAGGATCTCGAAACCTTGGCTAAAGGCCTGCTCGAGTTCGAGACGCTGAGCGGCGACGAGATCATCGACCTGCTGAACGGCAAGAAGCCGAACCGCGAGTCGGTACTGGAGCCGAGCACGCCGCGCGCCTCGGCCGTGCCGCCCGCCGGTAAGCCGCGCCCGCGTCCCGATCCGGACCCCGGCCTGGAGCCGCAGCCGCAGGCGTAAGCGCCCGGTTGTCATTTGACTGAGTTAGGAGCGGGCGCATCATGCGCCCGCTTTGTTATGGATAGCCCGCTGGGGACCGGCATGCATGTGACCGAATGCGACGTACCGTCCAGCAGCGTCTTGGGACGGGATCTGATCCGGTCAGCCTATTTTCACGATTCATACCGCGTGCCGCTGGCGCGTCGGGGACTGACGATCGTCGAAATCTTTTTTGCGCTGTTCGGCCATACGCCGGGCTGGATGAAAGCGTTGTTGATCATCCGCAATGCCATTGCGAGGTGCTTTGGACTGGAAGCGCCGACCGCTGCCGAAATCCTCAAGCCCACGATGCGTGCGAGCTACAGGGTTGGCGACAAGATCGGTCCGTGGCCGATTTTCTTCATCAGCGATGATGAGATTGTCGCAGGGCGCAACAACAAGCATCTCGATTTCAGGGTCTCGGTGCTCCGGCTGACGGATGGTGATGCGGAGAGCGTTGTCGTCTCAACGGTCTGCTCGGTGCACAACCTCGCCGGAAAAATCTATCTGTTCTTTATCGTGCCGTTCCACCGGACCGGTGTTCAAGCGCTGCTGTCGAACGCCGTGGCGGCCAAGCGGCTGTGAGAAGCGGCCGAAGCCGCTGATCTGCTCAAGGTCGACGAAACGCGCTCTTTTTTTGCGCCCCCACGTCACCTCGCGGTGAGGCCGTCATGTGGATTTCGTGCGCACGTCACGAAAGGCCATTGACACTTCGACGCGAATATCACCACCTGTAGCCGTCACGGTCCGCCTGATCGCAAGATTTGGTGGCTAAGAGGGAAGTCGGTGATGGCGCGAAAGCGCCAAATTCCGGCGCTGCCCCCGCAACTGTAAGCAGTGAGTTGTTCCCAGAATCCTGAAGTCACTGATGCGGTATCGCATTGGGAAGACGTGGGGACGACGACGACCTGCGAGCCAGGAGACCTGCCGCGACACAGAAAAACGTCTACGGGCGGGGTGTCCCGGCGGCGCTTGCACACTCATGCCGGCGTTTCCCGTCCGCGCATTTGAAGCAGCGTCTTCTGACATCCGGCCCCAACAACATCGCCACGGGGTCTCCTGATGTCAGTTTCTCTCGATCGCCAAGCAAGCGTTGCTCCCTTTATTCACGTGCCCGCCGAATCGCTGGCCGCGCCGGGCGCGCAGCCGCCGATGCAGGTGATCCGCCGCAACGGCGCGGTCTCTAAATTCGACGCCGGCAAGATTTCGATCGCGATGACCAAGGCATTCCTCGCGGTCGAGGGGCACGGCGCGGCGGCTTCCCGCCGTATCCATGAAATCGTCGAGCACCTGACCGCCGAAGTCGTCGGCGCGCTGGCGCGCCGCATGGGCGAGGGCCGCACCTTTCATATCGAGGATGTCCAGGACCAGGTCGAACTGGCGCTGATGCGCAGCGAGCACCACAAGGTCGCGCGCGCCTACGTGCTGTATCGCGAGCAGCGCACGCGGCAGCGCGCCGAGCAGGAGGCGGCCAAATGGGTCAAGCCATCGTCCGGACCGATGCTGCATGTGACGCTGGCAAACGGTACCAAAGTTCCGTCGATACCGCGCGTCTCGCGTTGATCGTCAACGAGGCCTGCGCCGGCCTCGATGGCGTCGAGGCGGCGCCTGTCCTCGCTGAGACCCAACGCAATCTCTACGACGGCATCAGTCAGGACGAGCTGGCGTTGGCGTCGGTGATGGCCGCGCGTACGCTGGTGGAGCAGGAGCCGAACTACGCCCATGTCAGCGCGCGGCTGTTGCTCGATAAGCTGCGCACTGAAGTGCTGTCGTTCGTGCAGGAGGCGCCGACCAGCGCGTCGCAGGCCGATATGGCGGTACGCTACGGCGAATACTTCCCCGCCTACATCAAGACCGGCATCAAGGCCGAACTGCTCTATCCCGATTTGGCGCGCTTCGACCTGAAGAAACTCGCCGCGGCGCTGAAGCCGGAACGCGACCTGGCGTTTCAGTTTTTGGGGCTGCAGACGCTGTACGACCGCTATTTCCTGCATGAGCGCGGCAACCGCATCGAGCTGCCGCAGGCATTCTTCATGCGCGTCGCCATGGGCCTTGCGCTGCGCGAGATCGACCGCGAGGCGCGCGCGATCGAATTCTACGATCTGCTGTCGTCGTTCGACTTCATGGCCTCGACGCCCACGCTGTTCAACTCGGGAACGCTGCGGCCGCAATTGTCGTCCTGCTTTCTCACGACAGTCGCCGACGATCTCGACGGCATCTTCAAGTCAGTCAAGGACAATGCGCTGCTGGCAAAGTATTCCGGCGGGCTCGGCAATGACTGGACCCGCGTCCGCGGGCTCGGCGCCCACATCAAGGGCACCAATGGCGAAAGCCAGGGGGTGGTACCGTTCCTCAAAGTCGCCAACGACACCGCGATCGCCGTCAACCAGGGAGGAAAGCGCAAGGGCGCGGTCTGCGCCTATCTCGAGACCTGGCACATCGACATCGAGGAATTTCTGGACCTGCGCAAGAACACCGGCGACAACGGCCGCCGCACCCACGACATGAACACCGCGAACTGGGTGCCGGATCTGTTCATGCAGCGCGTCGAGGCCGATGGCGAATGGACGCTGTTCTCGCCCGACGAGACGCCCGATCTGCACGACCTCTACGGCCAGCCGTTCGCGGAGCGCTATGCGGCCTATGAGGCCAAGGCGGCGCGCGGCGAGATCCGCGTGTTCAAGCAGGTCCGCGCCACGGATCTCTGGCGCAAGATGCTGACCATGCTGTTCGAGACCGGGCATCCCTGGATCACGTTCAAGGATCCCTGCAATCTGCGCTCGCCGCAGCGCCATGCCGGCGTGATTCATTCCTCGAACCTGTGCACGGAGATCACGCTCAACACCTCCGACGACGAAACCGCCGTCTGCAATCTCGGCTCGATCAATCTGCTCAACCATGTGCGGGAAGGGCGCCTCGATGAATCGCGGCTGCAGCGCAGCGTGGTCATTGCAATGCGGATGCTCGACAACGTCATCGACATCAATTTCTACACCATCCCGGAGGCGCGCCGCTCCAACCTGCGGCACCGCCCGGTCGGGCTCGGGCTGATGGGATTCCAGGACGCGCTGCAGGCGCTCCGGATCGCGATGGCGTCCGATGCGGCGGTGGCCTTCGCCGATACCAGCATGGAGATGATTTCCTATTACGCGATCTCGGCATCGGTCGATCTCGCCACCGAGCGCGGGCGCTATCCGTCGTTCGACGGCTCGCTGTGGAGCCGGGGCATCTTGCCGATCGATTCGATCGAACTGCTGGCGGACGCCCGCGGCGGTCTCGCGATGGATCGCGGCGCGGTGCTTGACTGGGATCAACTGCGCGAGCGCGTCAAATCGTCGGGCATGCGCAACTCGAACGTGATGGCGATCGCGCCGACCGCGACGATCTCAAACATCTGCGGCGTGGCGCAGTCGATCGAGCCCGCCTACCAGAACCTCTACGTCAAATCCAACATGTCCGGCGACTTCACGGTCGTGAACGAGTTCCTGGTGCGCGATCTCAAGGCGCGCGGGCTGTGGGACGAGGTAATGGTCAACGACCTCAAATACTTCGACGGCAGCGTCGGCGCGATCGATCGAATCCCTGATGACCTCAAGGCGCTTTATGCCACGGCTTTCGAGTTCGACAGCGCCTGGCTGATCGAGGCGGCCTCGCGGCGGCAGAAGTGGATCGACCAGTCGCAGTCGCTCAACCTTTATATCGCCAACCCCTCGGGCAAGAAGCTCGACGCGCTCTATCGGCTGGCTTGGGCGCGCGGGCTTAAGACGACCTACTATCTGCGCTCGCGCAGCGCGACGCATGTCGAAAAGTCCACCCTCCGCGGCACTGACGGCAAGCTCAACGCCGTTGCCGCCGCGCCCGTGCTGTCGGCGGGAGCGCCGATCATCGTGCCGGCGGCGGTTACGGCGCCCGATCTGTCCGGCGCGATCGCGTGCCCGATCGACAATCCCGAATGCGAAGCCTGCCAGTAAGCAGACAAGAAAAGGAACCGACAATGCTCGACTGGTCAGAACCCGCGGCGCCCGCACGCCGGATGCCGCTGCTCCCGGTGACGCAAACAACGCCCGATCAAACCGGCCCCGGCGCCATCGACCGCGGCGGCGGCAGGGTGTCCGTGGACGACAAGCGGATGATCAACTGCCGCGCCGACGTCAACTAGCTGCTGCCGCTGAAATACAAATGGGCGTGGGAGAAATATCTCGCCGGCTGCAACAATCACTGGATGCCGACCGAAGTCTCGATGCAGGCCGACATCGCGCTGTGGAAGTCGCGCGACGGCCTCACCGAAGACGAGCGCCGTGCCATCAAGCGAAACCTGGGCTTCTTCGCAGCCTCCGAAAGCCTTGTCGCCAACAACATCGTGCTGGCGATCTACCGCCATCTCACCAATCCGGAATGCCGGCAGTATCTGCTGCGGCAATCGTTCGAGGAGGCCGTCCACACCCATACCTTCCAGTACATTGTCGAGAGCCTCGGGCTCGACGAAGGCGAGCTGTTCAACATGTATCGCGAGGTGCCGTCGATTACCGACAAGGCGGCGTGGGCGCTGAAGCACACCCAGCACCTCGACGATCCCAGCTTCAAGACGGGCACGTCGGAAGCCGACCAGGCGTTCTTGCGCGATCTCGTCGCTTTCTACGTCATCTTCGAAGGCATGTGGTTCTATACGGGCTTTGCGCAGATACTCTCGCTCGGCCGCCGCAACAAGATGGTCGGCATCGCCGAGCAATACCAGTACATCCTGCGCGATGAATCGATTCACCTGAATTTCGGCATCGACGTCATCAACCAGATCAAGATCGAGAACCCGCATCTGTGGAACGAGGCCTTCCAGGACGAAGTCCGCGCCATGGTGCGCGAGGCGGCGGAACTGGAAGCCGCCTACGGCCGGGACACCATGCCGCGCGGCTTCCTCGGGCTGAATGCGGCGCTGTGCGAAATCTACATGCACTTCATCGCCAACCGCCGCTGCGCCCAGCTCGGGCTGGAGCGGGTGTTCGCCGAGACCGAAAATCCGTTCCCCTGGATGTCGGAAGCGATGGACCTGAAGAAGGAAAAGAACTTTTTCGAGACGCGCGTGATCGAATATCAGAACGGCGGCGCGCTGAATTGGGAGTAGGGGCGGCTCGCTCGATGTCGTCCCGGCGAACGCCGGGCCCATACCGCGTGATCCATCAATGAGGTGATGTGGCAAACGCTCTGCCACCTGCTTCGATCGCCGCTGAAACGAAACCGTCTTACAAGTGCCCAACCCATCGGCCGCGGCGTATGGGCCCCTGCGTTCGCAGGCGCGACGAGTGATGGGGTCTCGCTACAGTACCTCCTGCGAATGCCTGCATTCGCAGGGACTACCGCAAAATCTCCGGCGTTAAGCTAAAATTTAAGATTTCCTCAATTCCATCAGGTCTATTGCTTGGAGGCGTGCGCCCTGGAAGCCGGCGCCGGGCAAGGACCGCGCATGACCCGCTCTCTTTCCACCGTCGACGCCGCAGGCGAGCCAGCTTCGCTTCCGCCGTGGCTCGTGCGGATCTGCCTGGTGCTGGCGGTTGCGAACCTCTCCCTTTGCGGAACGGCGTATTTTTCGCAATGGTGGGTCTACGATCGCGACGGCCTCGGCATCCCCACCGATTTCATCAATGTCTGGGCGGCCGGCCGCCTGGTGCTCGATGACCTGCCGGCGCAGGCCTATGACTGGGATGTGCAGAAGCAGGTCGAGGTCGCAACACTCGGCCAGGATTTTGTCGGCTACTTCGCCTGGCACTATCCGCCGCCGTTTCTGTTCGTCGCCTCACTGCTGGCGCGGCTTCCCTATCAGCTCGCGTTCATCGGCTGGGTCGTCGTCAGCTTCGTGCCCTTTGCCGTTGTGATGCGCGCGATCGTCGGCCGCCCCTTCGGCATTCTGCTCGCGCTTGCCGTTCCGATGGTGTTCATCAATGCGCTGGTCGGCCAGAACGGATTCCTTACTGCGGCGCTGATTGGCGGTGCGCTCTATCTGATCCCGGTGCGGCCGGTGCTGGCGGGGATCTGCCTCGGGCTTTTGACCTACAAACCGCAATATGGCCTGCTGTTTCCGATCGCGCTGATTGCAGCCGGGCATTGGCGCGTGTTCGTCAGCGCCGCTGTTACGGCCGTGGTGCTGGCCACCGCCTCCTGGCTCGCGTTCGGCATCGAGAGCTGGCTGGCGTTCTTCCAGTGGATGCCGAAATTCTCACAGGCGTTTTTGACCGAAGGCAAGGCGCCGTGGTGGAAGATGCAAAGCATCTTCGCGCTGGTGCGTTATTTCGGCGGCAGCGAGCCGCTCGGCTGGGCGTTCCACTGGGTGCTCACCGCCTCCGTCGCCGTGGTGATGGCGCTGATCTGGCGAAGCCGCGTGCCCTACACGCTGAAGGCAGCAGCACTTGCCGCCGGTACACTGCGGACCACGCCCTATCTTTTCCTGTACGACCTGATGGGGCTGGCGATCCCGGTCGCCTTCCTGGTCCGCATCGGATTGAAGACGGGCTTTCGCGACTGGGAGCTGCCCGCGCTCGGCGCCGTTGCGGCGCTCATCGTCTGCTATCTGCTATCGGGCATTCCGACCGGCTTTGCCGCCACGCTCGTGGCGTCGACGCTGATCCTGCGCCGCGCCGGATCGTGGTGGCGGTATGAGCCGGCGGCGGCGAAACTCGTCGCGGCAGGGGCTTGATGGCTACTTGATGAATGCCGCCCACAGCGCGGCATTCGCAAGCGTGCCGGTCTCGTTCATGTGACAACCGTCGTGAACGCGGCCTTCATTGCCGATCGTGTCGGTGTCAGGCCCCGGACGGATGTCGAGGGCCTGGTCGATCGCCGCGAGCTGGCCGGCGCGCACCGCCGCGATGTTGTGCGGCCCGAGATAATCGCATTTCGCGCTGCGCGACAGATAGAACGGCGCATCGACGCCGGCCGTGCGAAATTGCTTCACGAGCCGTCGCAGCAGCGAGGCGTATTCTTCGGCCGTCGTCGTCGATGTCGCGTCCGATTCACCCTGCTGAAACAGGATATGGGTCGGCATCAGGCCCGCGGCTTTCAATTTGGCGATGCCGTTCGTGATCAGCTCCGCGCCCTCGTTGTTCAAATAGGTGATCGATGCTCCGCCCCGGGCGAGGGGAACGATGATCACGCGGTCATAGCGTCCACTCTGGATGATGATATCGCCCAGGCGCGTCGCAACGTTCCCACCATAGCCGTCGCTGCCCAGCAATGGATCGACTGCGGCAAAGCATTGGCCGCTCGCAGGATCGAAATTGTCGACGGCTTCGCGCGCCGTATGTCGGGTACTGCCGTAGTTGGCGGCGTTGCTCTGGCCATGCACCACGATGACGGCGGTCCTGCCGGACGCGGGGCCGCACGGCCGTTCGACGCGGGCCGGCAGTGGCGGAAGGCCAACGGTCTGCGGAGCGTAGTGCTTGATCAACGCGACGATACCGGTGCCGACCAACACGCTACCGGTCAGGATCGCGACGACGCGCAACAGGGGAAATGCTCGCCAAAACTGTTCGGGTTGGTCGCTGGTCCGCACGGCTCATTCGTCTGGATGGCGCTCACCCGATTCGGGCTTGGTACGGGCTGGGGCGCGCGAAGGAATTGGAGCCCGTTCGGGCATGCTAGCCGGTCAGGCGTTGAGAGCCTGTTAACGGTTGGATAGCCCTGTCCGTGACCCTCCCCAAGGAGTCCGGCAAAACCGTCTTGTCATCAGCCCTGAATAGTTGTTCACTTCTTCAAAGCGGCGGGCTGGCTCGTTGCTCAAGAGATTGAAGGCGTGCGCGTTCTGGCAGGCTCCACGGAGCCCCGGGCGCGCATCCGGGGAACGGGAAGCGCGCCATGGTCTATCGGCGAACCCATCAGGTCGTGAAGCGGCTGGCGGCGCGGCGCAGCGCCATCTTGGCGGCGGCGCGGGACGCCGCGGCCGAGGGCGGCATGGCGGCGGTGCAGATCGCCCCGGTCGCAGTCCGGGCCAATGTCGCGGCCGGCACCGTCTACCGCTACTTCCCTTCCAAGGCCGAGCTGATTTCCGAACTGATTGCCGAGGTATCGCGCGACGAACTGGCGGCGATCCGCCGCGCGGCGGATGCGGCGCCCGGGCCGTCCTCGGCGCTCGCCGCCGCCGTCACCACCGTCGCGGTGCATGTGCTGTCGCAGCGCAAGCTTGCATGGGGGATTTTGGCAGAACCGGTCGATGTCGACGTCTCGGTGTCGCGGCTCGCCAACCGCCGTGAAATCTCCGGCGAGATTGCCGCCAGGATCGATGCCGCGGTGCGCGCCGGCCATCTGCCGGCGCAGGACACCGCACTCGCCGCCACCGCGCTGCTCGGTGCGCTGCATGAAGCGCTGGTTGGGCCGCTGGCGCCCGAGAACCTCGACGATCCCGCAAGGCTGCGCGACGCCGTGCAGACCGTCACACTGCTGGCGCTGCGCGCCGTCGGCGTGATGGACGCCCGCGCCCGCGGCCTTGTGGTGCAGGCGGTGCTGCCGGCAAAGGCGCTGGTCGGGGCCTGAGCCAGACGTCATCAATCAGAGTTGGTCGAACCAGGCCTTCCATTGCGGGACGCCCTTGGCGAAGGTCCCGCGATGGCTGGTCGCGCCGGTCGAGATGGCCTCGACCTGCGCATTGCCGCTGCCGATCGCGCGCTGATAGGTCATCGCAAGCTGGCCGAGCCCTGTGGAAATCGCCTCATCGGCTTCCCCGAAATAATTTCGCACGGGTGACCTGACGATCCATCGGTACGCCTGGGTCTGGGTCACGAGCCGGCCGTAGGCCGAGGATGCGAAGAACTTCGCATCCAGGTATTCCGGGCGAACCAGCTTGCGCGCGTCGGTCGGAATCTCGGCGGCGTTGAACGGCAGGCGCTCGTATGCCTTGCGCGACGTCTCGTAGTATTGATCGGCGATGAGCGATCGTGCCAGGCCGGGAACGCCGTAGTAGTTCTCGAACGCAAACGACGACAGGATGAACAGGGTCGGGACCCATGTCGCGTCATTCTTGCGCGGGAAGCTCAGGAAGCCGTTCAGGGCGACGAAGATGTCGACCGGTGCGCTGGCGGTGGCCGCGGCCTGCACGGTGACTCCTGCGGCTTCCAGCTTTTCCAGGAAGGCCATGGTGACGAAGCCGCCTTGC
Organism: uncultured Bradyrhizobium sp.; assembly: GCA_902826195.1. Lineage (GTDB taxonomy): Bacteria > Pseudomonadota > Alphaproteobacteria > Rhizobiales > Xanthobacteraceae > Bradyrhizobium. The sequence goes on from CADEDX010000114.1 coordinate 10,528, forward strand.
GACCAGCCGGCGAGGAAGAGCTTGGGGCTGGTGAGTTTCAGGTGGCTCAGCACCGCGCGGCTTGCGGTCAGCAGGTCGTAGGTGGCCTGCTGATGGCTCGCTTTCACCATGTAGCCCTCGGGCTCGGTGGAGACGCCGAGCCCGAAATAGTCAGCGCCGATCAGCAGGTAGCCCTGGCCGGCGAACTGCGCGATCATGAGCTGGGTTTCAGGCGACTGATCGGCGAAAGACGGCACCTCCTGCTTTCCGTACACGGTACCGTGCTGATAGGAGACCATGGGAAAACTGGAATCCTTGGTGTCGGGCACCGCCAGCAGGCCGCTCGCGATCACGGGCTTGTTGTCGCGCTCGGGCGCCACCGAGGCATAGGTTATGCGGTACAGCCGGACCGCGTTTCGGGCCGGCGCATAGGTGACGGTGATCCCGGCGAATTTCGGGGTATCGACCTGCAGGATCTTGTTCAGCCGTTCGACGTCCCAACGGTCCAAATATTGGAAGCTCACGCCGCTCGTGACCTGGACGGGCGCCTTGTCCTGCGCGCTGGCGATTGTCGGCATGGCACTTGCGAGCAGCAGCGTGGCGAGGCAAAGCCAGGTCTTGATGATGTGCGGCATCGGTTTCACCGTGGCTCGGGCGTTCCACCCCCGCGTGATGGCGGGGCTGGCCACGTATGTAACCACCGGGCGTAAAGATTTCTTGCCGCGCCACGATTCAGGGCGCGGTGCCGCCCTCCGGCGCGACATTGGCGATGCGGACCATATTGGTGGTGCCGGCGATGCCGAGCGGCACGCCGGCCACGATGATCACGCGCTGGCCGGCCTTGGCAAAACCGTCGCGGAACGCAATCGCACCGGCGCGGTCGACCATGTCGTCCTGATCATGGGCGTCTTCGGCCACCACGCAATGCACGCCCCAGACGACGGATAATTTGCGTCCGGTGACGAGATTCGGCGTGATCGCCACCACCGGCGGTTTTGGCCGTTCGCGCGCTACGCGGATCGCGGTCGAACCCGACGAGGTCCAGCAGATGATCGCCGACAATTCCAGCGTCTCGGCGATCTGCCGCGCGGCGTCGGCAATGGCGTCGCCGACGGTGTTCTCCGGCTCGGGCCGCTGCGCCGTCAGTACCGAGCGATAGATCGGGTCACGCTCCACTTCTTCGCCGATGCGGTTCATGGTCGAGACCGCCTCGACGGGGAATTTGCCCGCGGCGGACTCCGCCGACAGCATGATGGCATCGGCGCCCTCATAGACGGCGGTCGCGACATCGGACACTTCGGCGCGCGTCGGCACCGGCGCCTGGATCATCGATTCCAGCATCTGGGTGGCTACGACCACCGGCTTGCCGGCACGGCGCGCCATCCGCGTCATTTGTTTTTGGAGGCTCGGCACCCGCTCCAGCGGCAGTTCGACGCCGAGATCGCCGCGCGCCACCATCAGCGCGTCGGAGGCTTCAATGATCTCGGCGAGCCGGTCGATCGCCTGAGGCTTCTCGATCTTGGCCATCACGGCGGCGCGGCCGCGGATCATCCGCTTGGCCTCATTCACGTCCTCGGCACGCTGCACGAAGGAAAGCGCGATCCAGTCGACCCCGGTCGTCAAGGCGGCTTCGAGGTCGGCGCGGTCCTTCGGCGTCATCGCCGACACCGGCAGGTCGGTATCCGGCAGGCTCACGCCCTTTCGGTCGGACATCTTGCCCCCGATCACCACCCGCGTCACTGCGCGCTCGGGCGAGGTTTCCTCGGCGATCAGGCGCACCTTGCCGTCGTCGAGCAGCAGGGCGTGGCCCGGCCGCAAGGCGGCGAGGATTTCCGGATGCGGCAACTGCACGCGCTTGTTGTCGCCCGGCGTCGTGTCGGAATCGAGAACGAAACTCTGGCCGTTCTTGAGCTGGGTCGAACCTTCGGCGAAGGAGCCGAGCCGCAGTTTGGGTCCCTGCAGGTCGACCAGGATGCCGATCGGCCGGCCATAGCTCGACTCGACATTGCGAATGGTCTTGACCAGCTCGCGCATCTTGTCGTGCGGCGTGTGGCTCATGTTGATGCGGAACACGTCCGCGCCGGCTTCGAACAGCTTTCGAATCATCGCGCTGTCCGACGAGACCGGGCCGAGGGTCGCGATAATCTTGATGCGACGAAGTCTTCTCATGGCTTCGGCGCCGGTGCTGGCGGCAGACCGGGTCCGCTTGGGTTGGACAGGCCCGGAACCCCGCCGGGGCCGCCCGGTCCCATGGTTCCCGGAATTCCCGGCACGCGCTGCGCGGGTTGCTCGTTGGCTTCGGTCAGTTGCACGGTCCATGCTCGCTGTTCGCCGGTGTCGACCTCGAAGAACCCGGTGCGGTCGTAGCCGCGCGCCAGGCAATTCTCGGTGCCCTTGATGGTGAATTCCTTGTCACGCGAACACATGAAGGCCTGTCCCGACCATTCGCCGCCGCGGTCATAGTCGAGCGCGTAAATGTAATAATACCGCGCCACGAGGGTTCCGCGCAGCAGCGTCTCGCAACTGCGCGACGACACGTTCCACCAGCCCTCGGTGGTCCAGCCCTCGGCATCCTTGTAGCCGAGTGCGATGCCGACCCGGCTGGAGGTATTGTTGCAGAGCCTGAAATCGGCCGCCGCCGGGCTGCTCCACAGGCCGGCCGCCGCCAACGCAAGCGTCGGCACCAGGCCGACGGTGATGCGTGTGCGGAAGGGGGGCAAGCGGCGAGAATCTTTTCCGGTCATGCAGCGAAGCTATATCAAATCATTGAAGATTTCGCGTGCCCCGGCGGGATGTGTCAACGGCCGGGCACGCCTTTCCCGCCCTGTGGGAAACCGGGAATCCACGCGCGACGGCCACTTCTGCGCGCAGATATGGCAAAATCTGTGACATATACCACTTGGTAACAATATGCTTATCCCGATGACGCAGGACCCGAAGCCATGACGATCGACGACAAAGCCAGAACAGAACTGGAAGCGGCTGTTTTCCGGCGGCTGGTCGGCCATCTGCAGAGCCGAACCGATGTCCAGAACATCGATCTGATGAATCTGGCCGGGTTCTGCCGCAACTGCCTGTCCAATTGGATGAAGGAAGCGGCCGATGCCCAAGGCATCGCCGTCAGCAAGGACGAGAGCCGCGAGGCCGTCTACGGCATGCCCTACGAGGAATGGAAGGCGAAATTCCAGGGTGCCGCCACGCCTGAGCAGCTGGCCGCGATGAAGAAGGTTCATCCCGGGCATTGAACCGGTTGATTCCCTTGAGAAGCCGATCAGGCCGCCCGGCCACCGGCTCATCGCCGGATGAATGCTGCCGCGCGCTCGACATGGGCATCCATGTGGGTGCGCGCCGCCAGGGAAACCCATTCTCGCGCGTAGGCGTCCGCCGCGTCGATCGGGCCATGCCGGCTGCTGATCTCGGTCTGGTTCGCCAAGATCGAAACCTGCAAGGCGGCATAAACGTCTGTATCCCGTGCGGAGCGTTTCCGAGCCTCGCGAAGCCAGTCCATCGACTTTGCCAATTCGTCCTCAATGGCATAGGTGAGGGCGAGTGTTCTCGCGATGGCGGCCTCCCAGCAGGGATCCTGGACCTGGCAACTTAGAGCAAAGGCCTGCTCAAGCGCGGGGCGGAGCCCCGCTGGCGGCACGTCCCGGCGTAGTCGGGACTCGCTTAGAACGGCCACCGGCCAGGGTCGAAAGGCAATCCACTGCTGCTGATCGATCAGGGCCAGACAATTGCAGAGCCATTGGTCGGCATCCGCTAGGCGTCCCGCCGTCAGCATGCCCCAGCCACCAAGGCCCAATGTCCATATTTCGCGGCGCCGGTTGCTGGTTGAACGCGCATGATCCAGCGACTGAGCTGCCCTCCCCAATCGACCAGATTGAACCCGATCACCGCGTGAATGCCGGCCAGATCGTTGCGATTTTCCGCAAGATCAAGCGCGCGCGTCAGATACCGCTCAGCCGCCAGCTAATCCCGACTGGATCAGGGAACTGACGAAAGCCTCATGTGAAATGCCGCCTGATGGCTCGGATACCGTGCGCCGGGCGGCGCTGCGCATGGCCGGCGACAGCCGCTCTCGAGTTCGGACAGAAAAAAAGCCTCGGTTGCCTCGACATGCCGGGACGCCTCATAGCGTCCGGCAAGCGCCAGGCTTTTCACCAGAAGGACATGGGCAGGTTCATCAAAGGGGTTTTGCCGGGCGCCGAGTTCGGCCAAGCAAACGGCCCGTTCATGATCCGCAACGGAGATCGCGCGGAAGGTGTCCTGCCGGATTCGCGATTCAATGATACCAGCGATCTTTGCCCGTTCCACCAAAAGCCACGTCTCGAATTCCGGGCTGCTGCGCGGCTTGAACTTGCCCAGCAGCGGACCCGCGGACTCGATGTCAAAATCCTCTCTGTCGAGCAGCCATACATCGACTTCGATTTCTTTGGAAAAGCCGAACTCAACCGGGTCGCCGTTCAGGCAGTCAGCGCAGTCCAAGGCCTTGCGCAGCGAAGCTAAACACCAGCGCAGCG
>CADEDX010000115.1:0-3092 GCA_902826195.1 uncultured Bradyrhizobium sp.
GCCGGCAGAACGCTTACAGCGCGATGGCGGGATCGCTCACCTTTCTGGGCAGCACCTTCGAGGCCGCATGAAACGTCCGCGAGCCGCCCTTGAGCAATGCGCGGCAGGCATCCATGTCGGCGCGATCGAGCGAATTGGTCATGCGGTCACCGGATCTAGGCGCGTGATACCTTGCGCGTCTGGGATGAGGGAATCGAGAACACGGGCCGAAGAGAGCACGCCGGGCAGTCCCGCGCCGGGATGGGTACCGGCGCCGACCAGATAGAGGTTGGCGACCTCTTCGCTCTTGTTGTGCGGGCGGAACCACGCGCTCTGCGTCAAAATCGGTTCCAGCCCGAAGGCAGCCCCGCGGAACGATGACAAGCGGTCCTGGAAATCCTGCGGCGTCAGCATATGCGAACTAACGATATGATTGTCGAGATCGGGCAGCATGGTGTTGCCGAGCTCACGCGCGATCGCGCGTCGGTACTTTTCGGCCATCACGCCCCAGTCCGTGCCGCTCTGCAGGTGCGGCACCGGCGAGAGCACGTAGAACGCATCGCAGCCTTCCGGAGCGAGCGAGCTGTCCGTTGCCGTGGGGCGATGCAAATACAGGCTGAAATCGTCAGCCAGGACCTGGCGTTCGAAGATGTCGGTCAGCAGTTCCTTGTAGCGCGGCCCGAGCAGGATGGTGTGATGCGGCACATCGTCATATCGGCGGCGCGTGCCGAAATACCAGACGAACAGGCTCATGGAATAGCGCGCGCGCTCGATGCGCCGGTCGGTCCAGCGCGAACGGGCGGACGACGGCAACAGATGCCGGTAGGTCCAGGCGGAGTCCGCGTTGGACACCACAATCTCGGCATCGATCATTTCGCCGGATACCAGGCGCACGCCGCACGCCGCGCCTTGCCTTACGACGATCTCGCGCACCTCCGCGTTGTAGCGGACCTTGCCACCCTGCCCCTCGATCAGCCCGACCAGGCCGTCAACCAGCCGCCCCGTGCCACCGAGCGCAAAGTGCACACCCCAGCGGCGCTCCAGGAAAGCGATCAGGCAATAGATCGAACTCACCGCGAACGGATTGCCGCCGATCAGGAGTGGATGGAAGCTGAACACGACACGCAGGCGTTCATCGCGGAAGAATTTCGACACCAGGCTGAAGACGCTGCGATAGCTCGACAGCCTGATCATTTCAGGCGCGATTTTGGCCATATCGGTCCAGCGGCTGAAGGGCACGTCGCCCAGCCGCTCGAAACCGACCTTGAATATCGCCTCGCTGGCCTTCATGTAGGCGTCGTAACCATCGACATCGCCGGGCGAAAACCGCGCGATCTCGCGGCGCATCGCGTCAGCGTCGTCGGAATAATCGAAGTACGAACCGTCCTGAAAGCGGATGCGGTAAAACGGCGACACCGGCACCAGCGTCACGTCGTCGGACATTTTTCGCCCGCACAGCTTCCACAACTCCTCGAACAGGAATGGCGCGGTGACGATGGTCGGCCCTGCATCGAAGGTGAAGCCATCCTGGCGGTAGACGTAGGCGCGGCCGCCCGGCGCATCGAGCTTTTCGAGGACAGTGACACGATAGCCCTTGGCGCCAAGTCGCACCGCCGCCGCCAACCCGCCAAAGCCGCTGCCGATCACCACCGCATGCGGCTGGCGATGCGAAGGGATTTGCGGCGTTGGTTGAGCAGACGTGTAATCGAGCATTCGGCTACTGTAATTATTTCTTGACAGTTGCCTAGCCCGTAGTTGTACATTCTGGTTTACATTTCTTGCGCCGCTTGCCCGGCAGCCATTGCGCGCGCGTATTTCTCGATGAGATGCGCGATCAGTTGCGGTTGCTCTTCATGCGCGAGATGACCGAGGCCGGGCAATCGCTCGATCGCGGCGTGGGGCAGAATTTCACGAATCTGCTGCGCGACCTCGGGCGGTATCGATCGATCGTTTGCGGCCACCACCATCACCAACGTTGTCGCCAGCCTCGGCAAATCGTGCAAAAGCGGCTCGAGCTTCCAATTCGCCATCATTTGCAGCGCGGCCGCAACGTGGGCGGGATTGCGTACAAGCTTGCGATAAAGCGCGATCCCCGCTTGATCGATGGTCGAACCGGTATTGCCGATCAACCGCTCCACGGCCCCGGCATGTGAGGCCTGCCAGGCGAACACGCGTGGCACCAATGGACTGAGCACCAGCAATTTCGCCAGGGGCGAGAACAAATGGTTGGCGACACCGCCAAACGGCATGAAGGCGCCGTTCAAGGCCACCAATAGCCGCGGCGTCATGCGGCCCGCCAGGCACATGCGCGCCACGATCGCCGCGCCAGCGGAATGACCGACCGCAACCTCCGGCCTCGCCTCGAGTTTGCGAAGCAGCGCACCGAGATCCGTCGCCATGCCCGGCAGCGACAGCCGATGCGCCGGCGGCGACTGGGTGAAGCCGTGTCCAGGCAAGTCCGGCGCGATTACCGAGAAATGTTGCGCGAGCAGCGGCAACAGTTCGCGCCACGAATGCGTTGCGGCACCCGTACCGTGAATCAGAAGCAACGCCGGCCCTTCGCCCATGCGCTGAACGTGCCAACGCAATCCGGCAGCCTCCACAAAGCTGCTGGAATCCCGGTTGGGCCAGTCTGCGCCGTCCCTGTCCCAGACGAGGCCCTGCACGACGGCCCTTACGTCGGTGACGCCGACGGCAGGCCGGCAAGGAAGGCGTCGTAGGCCGCAATAAACTCGGTCTTGGCTTCGAAATGCGGCATCGCGCCGGTTTCGAATACCCGAATGGTCCAATTGCCGCGGCCTTCGACCAGCGTCTTGCCGCTGTAGTCGACAAAGTCGCCGCGTACCCCGTGGCTCATCCATACCGGCAAGGTCAGTGAATGATAGATGCGGGTGATGTCCTCGCTGAACAGAAATCCAGACACGAAATAATATGGCGCGTGCTGTGCGCCGGGCTGGTGCGTGGTCAGATAGTCGTATTCCAGCAGACCTTCGTCGATCGCGCGCGAACCCCAGGTCTTGTTCAGGAAAAAGCGAATACCGGCCCGGCTGGTAAGCAGCCGAAAGAAACCTTCGCTCCACAATGGAAATTCGAAGAATGCGCGCAGCCCGGGC
>CADEDX010000115.1:3102-8519 GCA_902826195.1 uncultured Bradyrhizobium sp.
TGTTCTTGTCGCGGCTTCTGAAGCCGGTGGGGCTTACCAGCGCCGCGCTGCGAAATGCGAGCGGCGCCTCGGTCACCGCCCGGGCGAGAAACTCTGACGACAGCGACACGGCCAAAGCGTCGATCGGCCCGCGGCCATGGTCGTTCTGGATTTCGCGCACCGCAATCAGGATCGCATCGGTCATCATCCGTACGTTATATTCCCGCGCACCCCGCTGCGAATGTCCGAAACCGGGCAGTTCCAGCGCATAGACCCTGCGGCTTTGGCGGTAATGTTCATAGAGCGGCTGGATTTCGTAGGCGGAGCCGGCGGCATTGATACTGTGGATCAGCAGAAAAGGCGGAAATTTTCCTGGGATTTCCGGACCGGCAGAATAATAGGTTAGCCGGCCGACTGTACTGCCGATCTCGTGGCGCTGGCCGGATACTGGCGCAGGCAACTCCTCCGCGCCGCGCAGGGCGACGGGATTGATGGCCGGGGCGGCTGCGCTCATCGCACGTCTCCTATTTTGGGCCAGACCGCATCACCCGAGGTCAAGAACGTATCAGCAGAGTATCAGAACTGACAATCAAAGTTGCCGTCCAGGAACGGAAACGTCACTTGACACCATCCCTGCCCGGCCAACCCTTTCTGGAGGTCCTTTCCGGACGTCGGCAAGCCGTCCCGCCGGTGTGGATGATGCGTCAGGCCGGTCGCTCTGGTGCGGGCCTACCGGGAACGCTAGCGCGTACTTGTCCGCACCGCCTTCGATAACATCGCAGCATCGGCATGCGGCAGCGGCAGATAGCGCGCGCCCATTTCCCTCGCGACCGCTTCTCCTGAAGCTCCGGGCCGGGGCGACGTATCGACAAGCACAGCGGCGATACCGGCTGCCCCCAGTTGCCGTGCCGCGTTCATCGCATCCTCCTCGGCACGTGGACGCCCCTGCCCGCCGTCGCGCGCGATGTTCGCACGCCCGTCCGTCAGGACGATGACCGTCGGCGTTTGTCCTTTGCGGCGAACGGAGTCCGACAGCGCGAAGGCTGCGTCGAGGCCGGCGGCGAGCGGCGTGCCGCCGCCGCCCGGCAATCCGGCGAGGCTGCGCTTGGCGCGCGCGAGCGAGCGGGTCGGCGGCAACAGCAATTCGGCGGCGCTGCCGCGAAACGCGATTAACGCCACCTGATCGCGCCTGATGTAGCAATCCGCCAGCAGCAACTCGACCGCGCCCTTGGCCTCCGCCAGCCGGTGCAACGCCGCCGAGCCTGACGCGTCGACAACGAAAATCGTGGTGGTTTCCGTGCGCTGTTTGAACCGCGAAATGCGAAAATCATCCTTCCGAATCAGGATCCGCGGTCGGGATGCCTCGCCAGATGCAGCGGCTTCGCGTCGCCGCAACGGCTGCCACGGCGCCGCCGCGCGCAAAGTCTCGATCACGTTGAGCCTGGCGCCGGCGCGCAAATCGCCGCGAACCGCGCCGGCCGGCCGGCCACGCTTGCTGGATTTTTGCAACGCGCCGGCCTTGCCCTGCGAGCGGCCGCGCGACCGCGCCGATGGCATCCGCAACGCCGCAAGCACATCGGCTGGAAGCGCGGCCTGGACCGCGGCAAGAATGACTTCATCGAGAGCCCGGTCGATTTCTGGATTGCCCGCGTCCGCCTTGTCCTCTTCGGCCGGTTCCGACGGTGGCTGCTCCTGCGGCTGCTGCGACGGTTCGGACTCTTCTTGCGGAAAAACCAGCGCCCGCGGCGCCAGCACCAGCCGCGCGGCAACCGAGATATCGTCCTGATCCACGGCGTCATGCGCAGACAGCGCGGCACTGGCGCAGGCGACGCGCAGCGCCAGTATCGGCGCACGGAGTGAGACGATCCCGAGCGCGGCGGCCGCGGTGCACATCGCTTCGACTTGTTCAGCGCTTGTCTTGAGGGTCGACAGCCGATCGCGCGCCGCTTGTATCTCCTTACAATCTATTGCGAAATCCTCGGCTGCCCGGATCGGTATCTCATTCAGGTCGACATGAAATCCGAGGCGATCGCGGATCGCTATCGGCGCAAACTCATCGTCAAGCCCTTCGTCCAGCGCAACCACGCCGAACCGGGCCGGCATCCGCAACGAAAGCCCGTCACGCTCGACGATCGTTTCCCGCGCATCCATCGCGGCGGTGATGTGCACTGCCGTCCCGGGCGGCAGCCGTTCCGCCATTGCCACCACGAGCACGGCACCGTCGGCTTCGGCCAGCAGCCCGCGTTCGGCAACAGGTCGTCCGGCGAGCAGGGTCGCATTGAGGTCGAGGCCACCGAGCAGGCGTCCGTCGGCAATATGCAGCGGCAGTCGTTTCAGCGGCTGGGAGATCGGCACTGCCGCGCGCAGCATCGTCAGCCAGCGCTCACGAACCGGGCCGGCGCGCGACCGGACCAGAACGCCACCCGTGCCGACCGGATCAACCGCGAACAGCTGCGCCGCGGTCGCCGCATCGGACCAGGCGACCTCGGCCGTCATCCCAATATCTCCACAATGGCGCGATCGACCCGCACGCTGGAACCGGCGTCATCGAGCGGGTTGCGTCGCAGGCGGTGACGCAACGCCGACGGCGCGACGCGTCGCAACTGTTCGTCGCCGACGGCTGTCGCAGCCTCGAGTGCAGCCAGCGCCCGCGCCGCTCGCATCAGCGTCAACTCCCCGCGCAAACCATCGGTACCGAGCGCCATGCAGAGCTTTGCAGCGCGTTCCAGCGTCGTGTTGGATACCGAAACCGACGGCAAACGTTCGCGCGCCGCAATGATCTTCTTGCGCAGCTTCGCCTCTTCCTTGGCCCATGTCGCGGTAAACGCCGCGCTATCGCGTTCGAAATCGTCGCGGCGGCGCACGACCTCGATGCGGCTGGGAAGGTCACCTGGCGTCTTCACCTCGACCGACATACCGAACCGGTCCAGCAATTGCGGACGCAACTCGCCCTCCTCGGGGTTGCCGGTGCCTACCAGGACGAAGCGCGCGGGATGCCGAATGCTCAGTCCTTCGCGCTCCACGACGTTTTCACCGGATGCGGCCACATCCAGCAAGAGATCCACCAGATGATCCTCCAGCAGATTGGCTTCATCGATGTACAGGAACCCGCGATGCGCCCGCGCCAGCAACCCGGGCTCGAAGGCCTTTTCCCCGCGCGCCAATGCACGTTCCAGATCGAGCGATCCGACGACGCGGTCCTCGGTGGCGCCGAGCGGCAGGTCGACCACCGGAACCGGGACTTGTGCGGATTTCAGGGAGCCCTTGGCCGCGCGCGCGCGGCACTCGTCGCAGAATTCACCTGGCAGGGCCGGATCGCAATTATAGCGGCAACCGGCGATGACTTTCATCTTCGGCAACAACGCCGCCAGCGCGCGTACCGCCGTGGATTTTCCCGAACCGCGATCGCCAAACGCGAGCACGCCGCCGACCTTGGGATCGACCGCGGCGATCAGCAGCGCGAGTTTCATCTCGTCCTGGCCGACGATGGCTGAAAAGGGGAATGCTGTTGACATGCTATGCCTTCATGGCCCGGGCCGTGTCTTTCCGCCGGGTACCAGCAGCTTGCTGGTCTCGTCGCCGGTGGTCTCGAACTTGGCGATCTCAACATCAAGTTCGGGCGCGGCCGTCAACAAGCGCCGCGCAATGTCCCCGGTCTGGGCCAGCGCCATAATGCTCTTGCGCGTGCCTATCCGCACTGAGATTGCCACCACCCAAGCTCCGTTCGGCACCCGCGACGATCCGCGGGGCGACTGAAGATTAAAGCCAGCCGGTGCCGGAATGCAAACCGAGCTCCCGCGTGCGGTGCACACCAATCAGGACAGATCATGCCTGCTAAAATACGTGCGAAGTTTTGAACGTTTCACGGCACGCTGAAATTTTTGCCGGATCGCGCGTGGGTCGTTTCGGCTTCTGCAAGGCCCAGCAGAGTGGTACTCGTACCCGGCCGGCGCCCGGGAACACTTTTTCCTGCCGGAGATCGAGATCGCGATGAGCGCGGATGTTCTAACGGGCGATAGAGAGGTAGCGAGGCTGACGCCACATCCGCTGCGCGCGGGGGTGCTGGGCGAGGTTCATGCCCGCCCGTACACGCCGCTTGTGGTACCATCGCGTGTCGTGCATTTCGCCTTCGATACGTCGGGACGCAGCGCACTGGCGGACCGGGCTAACCTGAATGCGCGGACGCGGCGGCAGCTGCGCCTGCAGACCACGGTCGAAGGCCTCTCGGTGGCGGCGATCACCTATTACATGGTCAGCCTGTTCGGATACATCGCCAAGGCGGCACACGACAGCGGCCGGCTACATGTCGAGCCCAGCGTCGCGACCGCCGCGTTCGTTCCGATCGCCGGGTTTGCGGTCCGGTGGACGGTCCGAAGCATCCCCAAGAAGCATATTGCCGGTAAGACCTGATGAAGATCTTCGTCGGACTTGTGGCGGCGTTGGCGATTCTGGTCGGACTGTTTCAGCTCCATCAGACCAGCAAAGACCTGAACATAACCAAAACCGTGGTCGGCGAAACGCCGGTGACAATCTTCAGACCGCAATCCGCCGGCCCTGCTGCGGTTGTGGTGATCGCGCACGGCTTCGCCGGCTCGCAGCAATTGATGCAGCCCTTTGCCGAAACGTTGGCGCGCAACGGCTACATAGCAGTGACTTTCGACTTCCTCGGCCACGGCCGCAATCCGGCGCCGATGCGCGGCGACATCACCGAAGGCAAGGCGATCACTACTGCGTTGCTGGCGGAATTGGCTGCTGTCGCAGCGTCGGCTCGGAAGCTGCCGAGCCGCGACGGACGACTCGCAGTGATCAGCCATTCTATCGCTTCATACATCGTGGTGCGGTTTGCGCAGGCGACCTCGGACGTCGAGGCAACAGTCGCCGTATCCGTGTTTTCCCCGGTCGTGACCGCGACCAGCCCGCGCAATCTGCTCGTGATCGTCGGCGCGCTCGAACCCGCGATGCTCAGCAACGAAGGCCTGCGCATCGTCAATCTTACTGCCGGCGGAACCGCGGTGGCGGGTGAGACCTACGGCAAATTTCCTGATGGTACCGCGCGAAAGCTGGTGCTGGCGCGCGGCGTCGAACATATCGGCGTGCTCTACAGCCATGACAGCATGGTCGAGGCGCTGCGCTGGCTCAACGCCGCCTTCGGCAGGCAAGGCGAAGATTTTATCGATAGCCGCGGGCGGTGGCTGGGACTTCTGTTTCTCGGGATCGTCGCGCTGGCCTGGCCATTGTCGTCGCTCCTGCCGGTCGTGAGCAAGGACCCTTCCGGCGTCGATCTCGGCTGGAAGCCCTTCCTGGTCGCGGCCTTTCTGCCGGCGCTGCTGACGCCCCTGATCCTGTGGAAAATGCCGACGGACTTCCTGCCCATCCTGCTCGGCGACTATCTGACGCTGCACTTTCTACTATACGGCGTTCTCACTGCCATGGCACTG
>CADEDX010000115.1:8529-14904 GCA_902826195.1 uncultured Bradyrhizobium sp.
GCCTGCCCTGGGCAGCAGGCCAATTTCGTGGAAAGCCATCGCAATCGCAGCCGCCGCCGTCTTGGCATATAACATCATCGCCTTCGGCCTTCCCATCGACGCCTACGTCTTCTCGTTCCTGCCGATTCAGGCGCGGCTGCCTCTGATCGCCGCGATTGCCTGCGGCACGCTGCCCTATTTCATCGCCGATGAATCGCTGACGCGAGGCCCCGCCGCCCGGCGCGGCGCTTATGCGCTGACGAAAATCTGCTTCCTGCTCTCGCTCGCGATTGCCGTGGCGCTCAATCCGATGAAGCTGTTCTTCCTCGCGATCATCGTGCCCGCGATCCTGCTGCTGTTCCTGGCGTTTGGACTGGTCAGCCGCTGGAGCTACGCGGCGACACGGCATCCGCTGCCAGGTGCGCTCGCCAACGCCGCCATCTTTGCATGGGGCATAGCCGTGACGTTTCCGATGATTGCACGATGAAACAACGGAGCTTTCCAGGATGCTGAGACCTAAGCGCACGGAGCCGACCGCCGGCCAGGAATCGGTCTGGGATTACCCGCGACCGCCAAGGCTGGAAAAAGTCGTCGCGCGCCTGCGTGTGATCTTCAACGGTCAGATACCAAGTCCGGCTACCGCGTGTTGGAGACCAGCCACCCGCCCGTCTACTACATTTCGCCTCGTGATATCGCGCAAGACTATCTACAAACTGCACCGGGCAACTCATGGTGCGAATTCAAGGGGCAGGCGAAATACTGGTCGCTCGACGTCGACGGCCGGAGAGCCGAGAACGCAGCCTGGAGTTATCCAACGCCGTCGGCTGCATTTGCCGATATCGCCGAATATCTGGCGTTCTATGCGTCACGCGTCGATGAATGCTGGGTGGATGACGAGCGAGTGAGGCCGCAGGACGGCGACTTCTACGGCGGCTGGATCACCTCGCGCATCGTCGGACCGTTCAAGGGCGGCACCGGAACGCGCGGTTGGTAGATCGCAGCGATCCCTCCTCGGTGGTTTGGGCGCCTGCAGTCCGCGCCGCAGCGCCACGCGATCTTTGTACCGATTGCGGCGTGCATTCCGTTTCTGAAACTGCCGATATCCAGGCTACCGCCTGATTCTTTCCGATAACGCGCCCCACCTGCGTGGATTACACCAACGTGCTTCGGATATCACGGTGGGTTACATGGGCGGTCAGGGCGAACAGTGGCTGCTGGCGCGCAACCAGCGCGGCGAGCAATTGCTCGACCTGCTGGGAGACGCAGTCCAGATTTCCGAACCGGGCAGCGGCCGGCAAGCGGGTCGGCGCTGTCAAAGGCTTTCTGAAGAACGTCGAACTCGCCGCAGGCGGGCTTCCGCTGCGCAGCATGCCGAACTGGCTGTGGCAGATCATCGGCTGGCTGATGCCGAACGGACCGCGCGGCCTTAAATTCGCGCGCGCCTGTGTCGAGATGAATGCCATGGAAACCGTACTGCATTTGCGCCGACAATATCCACAGCGCGTAAAGAACGCGGTGCCCGCCAATATATGGGCGCTGGTCAAACCGTACGGCATCGAATCCGAACATGACGAGCGGCCGTAGCGCCTCCTGTCCGGAACAACGGCGATTTATCTCCGTTTATCAAAAGCGCCGTACCAGCGCATCCCCAAATCAACATCGCAGGAGGCTACCTTGAGCACCGACGTCCTAGATCATTTGAAGACGCTTCACACCAGCGCGATCGACGCGCGAAACGGATATCGAGAAGCGTTGAAAGACGCCGATGGCAAGGGAATGACCCCGCTGTTTCGCGAGATGGTGACCCTTCACGACGGCAACGCCGGTGAACTCGCGCGCGAACTAACACGCGCCAATGAAGTTCCCGACGAAAAGGGCTCGTTCATGACTGTGATCCATGAAACGATCATGGACGTTCGATCTCTGTTCAACGGCCTGGACGAGAGCGTACTACCCGGCCTGATCGACGGCGAGAAGCGAAACGTTTCGAAGTATGACGATGCCCTCAAGGAGACGAAGGCGGCGCCCCATATCGCCGGCCTTTTGACCAGTCAGCGCGAAAAGATCGTCCAGAAGATTGCCGCGATGGAAACGCAAAAGGCCGCGGGCGAACACGCGGCCTAGCCAGACTAAATCGATCGGGAGTTCAGGGACTCCCGATCGATCAAGATGTGCGATGTATTTGTGCGTGTTGGTTACTTCGGATTACCGGTAGAGCCATTTTCGCTACCGATACCCGTATCGGATGACGTCGGCGCCGCGCGCGTGTCCGGCGCGGGATTAGCCGGCTGATAAAGCTTCGGCTGATTGGACGTGCCCGCCGGTTGCGCCATGCCCTGCGACATGCCGGTTGTCTGACCGACAGGAGGCGCTGCAGCTGTTTCGACGCGGGACTTGCTAGCATAGCCAGTTGCTAGCAGACCCATCAAGGCGAGCGTGATGACTGCAAATCCGATCAATTCGGGGCCGGCACCGTTCGGCGTCGCACCAACGCGCGAGTTATTTCCTGCGAGTGCTTCCGACGCGATTTCCCGATTGGTGTGGGAGCGCAGGAAGTAGATAAAAGAGCCGGCAATAATGAATGTCGTGGACGCCAGCGTGAAAAACATCAGCCAGCTGATCGGGTTGTCGCCTTGCATCGGAGCCTCCAGTTGTAGGGTTGGTATGACAATCTGGAGCGGGCACGTTTGTTCCTACCCTGACGTCAGCCGACCCTTTCGCGGAGACGAATGGCGTTTAAATTACTGAATTTATTAATATTTTTAAAGGTATTCCAAAGCTTTTTGCGGATGGTTCACCCAAATTGATGTAAACTTTGATTGACAGTTTAGTCGACGTCGGTGAGCCTGGCGTTGTCATCTCGCGATCCATCGCGAGGCAGGTTAAGAGAGCGGCTACGGCAAGATCGAATGGACGGCATGCTTGCAATACAGTCCGACACAGATGAGCTCGAACGGCTTCTGCTGAGGATGTCACGGAAGGACGAAGCGGCTTTCGAAAAGCTGCACGCCGCCACCAAGCGCAAGCTGTTTTCCACGGTCTTGCTGATCGTCAAGCGCAGGCATCTCGCGGAGGAGATCGTGCAGGAGGCCTATGTTCGCATCTGGCTGAACGCGGGTGCCTACCGTTCGTCACTGGGCTCGCCCATGATGTGGATGATCACGATCGCCAGGAATCTCGCAATCGACGTGGCGCGAAAGCCTTCGCGAGAAATTTACTCTGACCATTCGGCGATGCTGGATTTTCCATCCGACAGCCCGACAGCTCTTGAAACCATCGAAAGCCGGGAGGACGAGAGCGATACGCTCAAGCTGCAGCAAAGCATGTTTTCCGCCCTGCAGGCCCTTGAGCCTTCACGCCGCCATCTCGTGATCGCGGCTTACCTCCATGGAGAAAGCCGAAACCGGCTTTCCGAACAGTATGGCGTGCCGGTCAATACCATCAAGACCTGGATCCGCCGCGCGCTGCTTGAAGTGCGGTCGAATTTTTCGATGGACGACTCAGTAATTCCGGTGCTGGCCACCTTTACCAAAACGAGATGACGCGGCATGAATGCCCGCTCGCAGCGAAGCGCCGCGTAACTCGTTTTCCTCACGGGCAGCGTTTTCGAGGTGAGTAGATTCTCCAGTCAGAACGCCCGGCAAATGCCGGGCCTCATCTTAATTACTTCTGCTGTTGGCTGCTTGCGTAGGGCCTGGTCGCCTTGCTGGTTTGCACTCTGTGAATGTTGCTGTGCACTTCTCGTATGCTCCTGCCCTTGGGCATCGGCGCAAATACGTGGCCGGCGCCCGCTTTGCGAGGGGCTTAAGCACCAGGAAAACCATTTGAGGGAAGCTAAAGCTGCTGCGTTCCATGGCAATTCTAAAATTAGGGGCTAGTCTCAGCTGCTTCAGCCACAAGATTGGCCGCTGGTATCGATACGATCCATTCGAGTCCGCGCGTGGCGAATGCAAGGGTGACCTTCGCATTTAGAGAGCGTTCTATCATTTCGCCAATGACGAGGTGTCCAAATCCTTTTTGTGACGGCGGGGCCACGCGCGGCCCGTCATGCTCGACCCACTTCAACAACAATCCGCGTGTTGCAAGCGGTCCACTGTCGAACACCCAGGATATTGTAATCTTGCCTTCAGGGACCGACAGGGAGCCGTGCTTGATTGCATTCGTCGCAAGTTCGTGGATTGCAAGTCCGATCGCCTGGGTAGCTTCTGCCGTAACGACAATCTCGGGTCCGGTCAGTTCTACTCGCGAGCTTTGCACATCCATAAAGGGCATAAGCTGCTGCCGCAGCAGATCCCCAAGAGGCGCTCCTTGCCAACTGTTACGAACTAACACATCGTGTGATGCGGCGAGACCCTGCAAACGTTTTCCGAACCGGCTCTCAAACTCCTTCATCGTCGTGGTCGTGCGAGCTGTTCGGCGAGAAATCGACTGGATCACGGCAAGCAAATTTTTTGAGCGGTGCGATAGCTCATGCATTAGGAATTGAACATGGTCTTCCGCTGATTTGCGTTCGGTGACGTCGGCCACAATACTGACCAGGCGATGGGCTTTGCCATCCGGCGTACGAGCAACAACTCGCCCGTAGCCCCTTAGCCAGAGAGTTGTGCCGTCCGGCCGCACCACTCGGTACTCAGAGGTGAACGAGTCCTGATTGTCTGCAAGCTGGTGGAATTTCTGCATCAGATAGCGGTCATCGGGGTGTAACGCCGACCAATATTCGTCTTGGGCGCCTCCCACGTGTCCCCGGCCGCCGGGAAGGTTGATGCCGAACAGATCCATGCCCTCTGGTGTCCAGAGTCTGGTTTTGGCGACCAAATCTGTTTCCCAAGTGCCCATTCGTCCAGCCGCAAGCGCGGATCGGTAAAGGGCTTGCCCATCCTGTAGCCGCCGATTGGCTTCGGATAGTTCTTGGGTCTTGAACTCAAGCGCCTTTTCGATCCCTAGCCGCTCACTTGTTTCTACCGCCGTGACGAGCACACCACCTACCCCGGTCGGCGATGAAGGATCTGGTACGGGGCTGTAACTAACGGTAAAGTGCGCCGTCTCCCAACTAGTGCCGCGACGGCGAATTGTCAGGGGCCAGTCTTCGGAATAGACGCCAGGACTATCGCCAGCGAGAATAGCTTCCTGTAGAGGGAGCAGTTCCGAAACCACCTCCGGCCATACAACACGAAATGGCAGCCCGAGCGCCCACGGGTGCTTGTCCGCCAAAATGGACCGGTAACCGTCATTGTAGATCAAGGTGAATTCGGGTCCCCAGCGTATGGCCATTGGAAAGCCGGATGCGGTGATGATCCCGACGATAAGCTTCAGGCTGGGAGACCAGGTATCCGCGTGACCTAAAGCCGTCGTTGACCAGTCCTTGCTCGCGATCAGGCCAGCCATTTCATTCTTCGTAGAGGGATCAGGCTGATTTGCTCTGTTCTCATCCAGCGACATTTTGACATTGCCTACAGAACTGCGGAAACAGCCATACTACAGGGCTATTGAGCACACGGTCGAGCAAACTTAATCATTCCTACAGGTCCCGTCCTCGGAGCGCGAGGCCGCCGGCCCGCTAGGAGTTCGCAAACAGCCAGGACTCGTCCGCGCTGCTGGCAGTACGATTTTGCTGCGCAACATAAGTCCGATGCCACGTCGCGACTTGCTGATGAATCCTGCAAATATCCGTTGATCGGGCTGGACTGGAAGTGGCAATCAGAATGCCTCGCATCACCTAACATGAGGCCTGAGCAGCCTCCGCGGCCTATAGTGGCTTTGCAGAGATCACATTGAAGTGGCCTTCGGGCCTTCGAACTCGGCTATACACTTGAAGCCTGCCTTTCGAACGTGCCCGGCGCTTGGAAGTCGTAGCTCGCCACCCAAACTCCGCCAACATCTCGGCGGCGAGTTCCCCTAAAAAGGCGTCCAATAGTGCACGCGCATAATCACGTTCACGATATGCCTTATCGACCCACATCTAACTTAGTTCAGAAATGCCCGCCCCCGTATAGCCAGCAGCCGCGGCGACTATCTGTCCCGCATCATCCTGAATTAAGAATCTCGACCTTTGGCCATCATGGCGTCGGTCGCATGTCTATTGAGTTCGTAGAAGCGATCTTCTATCGCATCGATGCCATTCGTAGTTAAGCCCTGCCGGGCTTCGAGATGAAGAGCCATAGCGAGCATAACCTCCTTTCAACTCGCGTTCGATTTCACCGCACGGTGAAGAATCGCTCGCTCGAATCCATCAAGGGCGGCTCATCGATCATGGAGACGGATGTCTGCTGCTCTTCCAGCATCAGCCGCAAGTTTCCAACGGCCTTGGTAATGTTTTCTTTAAATTTCGCTGCTGCCTGGTCGACGAAGGCTTTGTCCTTTGGCTTGGGATTGGCTACTCGCATTTCAATATGGGTT
>CADEDX010000116.1:0-10004 GCA_902826195.1 uncultured Bradyrhizobium sp.
TCGTACGCCGTGAACGTCGCACCGCCGGTTTCAGCCAGCACCTTGGTGATCGCTGCGGTCAGCGAGGTCTTGCCATGGTCGACGTGACCGATGGTTCCGATGTTGCAGTGCGGTTTATTACGTTCAAACTTTGCTTTGGCCATTTGACTCTCCGTTCAGTCGTTAGCTTTGAACCAACGACAATCAGGCAAACTTCTTCTGGACTTCTGCCGACACGTTCGCCGGCGCTTCAGCGTAGTGATCGAATTGCATCGTAAAGGTCGCGCGTCCCTGGCTCATCGAGCGCAGGTTATTCACGTACCCGAACATGTTCATGAGCGGCACCATCGCGTTGATGACGTTGGCGTTGCCGCGCATGTCCTGGCCCTGGATCTGGCCGCGCCGGGAATTCAGGTCGCCGATGACCGAACCGGTATAGTCTTCCGGGGTCACCACTTCGACCTTCATGATCGGCTCGAGCAGAACGGACTTGCCCTTCTGCAGCGCTTCGCGGAACGCCGCGCGCGATGCGATCTCGAAGGCCAGCGCCGAGGAGTCGACGTCGTGATACTTGCCGTCCACCAGCTGGACCTTGACGTCCACCACCGGGAAGCCGGCGACCACGCCCGAGCCCATCACGCTGTTGAGGCCCTTTTCGACGCCGGGGATGTATTCCTTCGGCACCGCGCCGCCGACGATCTTCGATTCGAACTCGTAGCCCTTACCGGGTTCGTTCGGTTCGACGATGATCGACACTTCGGCGAACTGACCGGTGCCACCGGTCTGCTTCTTGTGCGTGTACTTGACCTCGGCGCGCTTGGTGACCCGCTCGCGGAACGCCACCTGCGGCGCGCCGATGTTGGCGTCGACCTTGTAGGTGCGGCGCAGGATGTCGACCTTGATGTCGAGATGGAGTTCGCCCATGCCCTTGAGAATGGTCTGGCCGGACTCCTGGTCGGTCGACACGCGGAACGACGGATCTTCGGCGGCGAGCTTCGCCAGCGCGACACCCAGCTTTTCCTGGTCGGCCTTCGACTTCGGCTCGATCGCGATTTCGATCACCGGCTCCGGGAATTCCATCTTTTCCAGGATCACCGGCTTGTCGGGATCGCACAGCGTGTCACCGGTGCGCGCTTCCTTCAGGCCAGCCAGCGCCACGATGTCGCCGGCATAGGCTTCCTTGATGTCTTCGCGGTTGTTCGCATGCATCAGCAGCATGCGGCCGATACGTTCTTTCTTCTCGCGGGTCGAATTGACCACGCCGGTGCCGCTCTGCAGCACGCCCGAATAGATGCGGCAGAAGGTGATGGTGCCGACAAAGGGGTCGTCCATGATCTTGAACGCGAGCAGAGCCAGCGGCTCCTTGTCGTCCGCCTTGCGCACCACTTCGTTGCCGTCGTCATCAATGCCCTTGATCGCGGGCACGTCGACCGGCGACGGCAAGTAATCAACGACGGCGTCGAGCAGCGGCTGCACGCCCTTGTTCTTGAAGGCCGAGCCGCACAGCACCGGATAGAACGCGCCGGTCAGCACCGCCTTGCGGATCAGCCGCTTCAGCGTCGCTTCGTCCGGCTCCTTGCCATCGAGGTAAGCAGCAAGAACTTCGTCGTCGAGT
Source organism: uncultured Bradyrhizobium sp. (assembly GCA_902826195.1). Taxonomy (GTDB): domain Bacteria; phylum Pseudomonadota; class Alphaproteobacteria; order Rhizobiales; family Xanthobacteraceae; genus Bradyrhizobium. The sequence goes on from CADEDX010000116.1 coordinate 1,595, forward strand.
TCGACGGCAGCTTCCAGCAGCTTCTCGCGGTATTCCTTCGCCTTCTCGAGCATATCCTCGGGGATATCGACGTCTGAGAACTTGGCGTCGAGCTTCTCTTCTTCCCAGATCACGCCCTTCATGCGGACGAGATCAACCAGGCCCTTGAAGTTATTCTCGGATCCAATCGGAAGCTGGATCGCAATCGGCTTGGCACCGAGGCGATCAACGATATCCTTCATGCACTTATAGAAGTCGGCACCGGTCTTATCCATCTTGTTGGCGAAGACGATGCGCGGAACCCGGTACTTGTCGCCCTGACGCCAGACGGTTTCGGTCTGGGGTTCGACGCCCTGGTTGGAATCGAGCACGCACACCGCGCCGTCGAGCACGCGCAGCGAACGCTCGACTTCGATGGTGAAGTCGACGTGGCCGGGGGTGTCAATGATGTTCAGGCGCTTGCCGTTCCAGAACGCGGTGGTCGCAGCCGAGGTGATCGTGATGCCCCGCTCCTGCTCCTGCTCCATCCAGTCCATCGTCGCGGCACCTTCGTGCACTTCGCCGATCTTGTGGCTCTTGCCGGTGTAATAGAGGATGCGCTCCGTGGTCGTGGTCTTGCCGGCATCAATATGCGCCATGATGCCGAAATTACGGTAGTTCTCAATGGCATGAACGCGGGGCATTGTCTGTTCCTTAAATCCGTGTTTCGCCGTTACCAGCGATAGTGCGAGAAGGCACGGTTGGCTTCCGCCATCCGGTGCACGTCTTCACGCTTCTTGACGGCGTTTCCCCGGTTGTTCGACGCGTCGAGCAACTCGGCCGAGAGCCGCTCCGTCATCGTCTTTTCATTACGCTCGCGCGCCGCCGTGATGATCCAGCGAATGCCCAACGCCTGACGGCGGACCGAGCGGACTTCGACTGGCACCTGGTAGGTGGCGCCACCGACGCGGCGCGACCGCACTTCGATGGTCGGCATGACGTTTTCCAGCGCCTGCTCGAACACCGGCAGCGGGCCCTGCTTGGTCTTGTTTTCGATCATGGCGAGCGCGCCATAGACGATGCTCTCGGCGGCAGACTTCTTGCCGTCGTACATGATCGAGTTCATGAACTTCGTGATGATGATGTTCCCGAACTTCGGATCCGGGTTCACTTCACGCTTTTCAGCAGAATGGCGACGAGACATCTGGTCTGTTCCCGATTATTTCGGACGCTTCGCGCCGTACTTCGAACGGCGCTGCTTACGGTTCTTGACGCCCTGGGTATCGAGGACGCCGCGGAGGATGTGGTAGCGAACGCCGGGCAAGTCCTTGACGCGGCCGCCGCGGATCATGACCACCGAGTGCTCCTGAAGGTTATGGCCTTCACCCGGAATGTAGCCGATCACCTCGAAGCCGTTGGTCAGGCGCACCTTGGCGACCTTACGAAGCGCCGAGTTCGGCTTCTTCGGGGTCGTGGTGTAGACGCGCGTGCAAACGCCGCGCTTCTGCGGCGACTGCTGCAGCGCCGGCACCTTCTTGCGTGACTTCTGCACCGCACGCGGATTTGCGATCAGCTGGTTGATCGTCGGCATGTCAGCCTTCACCCTTTAGTTCGCGCGAAACCTTGAAAGGCCTTCGCAAATTCTTCTCGGAACTAGCCGTTCCGTTCGGCCCGCCTCGCGCGGAAAAAACTTCCACGCAAAACGAAATCGCGCCAACCACTCATCGCTGAGCGGAAAGCGCTTCGACGCCACAGAGGACCGCGATCAAAGACCGATCAGCTTTCGCTGTCCGGCCTGCTTTCGAGGTCATGCATCCGAGTTCACTCTCAAGAGGACGTGCTCAAGAGAACTAAAATCGTCCTGGCATTGCCTAGCAATATATCGACAGCGTTTGAGCGGCATTCGTCGAGGTTGGTGCCCGTCGTAGTCCAAAACAGGATTTGAAGGGTGTTCCGTTCCGACGTTGGCGTTGCTCACCGCCTGTCGTTAAGTGGCCGTCTTCTATAAGCGGTGGATAGCTAAGTCAAGCGAAACGACATCGCTGGAAATGCCTTTGGCGCTAGTGGATTCAGAGCTTCGCGAGAATCCGGCAAGCACTGAAGTAAATTCGCGACACGTAGCTGAGATAGCGACGCTCCCGACTTCGCGCCACCCCATCGGTTATTTTTACCCGGGTAAATACAACCAGAAACACTATTATGGCGGAATCCGCACCGAAGCAGCCCCTCCAACTAAGCCTTTCTTTGCCATTCGGGGTGCAAAAGTGTCGCACCCCGGCTGAGATTCCCCATGAGATACACGGATATCGCGATCATCGGCGGCGGACTTGCCGGCTCCACGGCGGCCGCGATGCTGGGGCTCGCGAAGATTCCGGCTGTTCTGATCGACCCGCACCACACCTATCCGTTCGACTTCCGCGTTGAAAAAATCAGCCGCGACGAGCAGGTCGGACGCTTCTACCAGACGGGTTTAGCCGAATCGGTGCTGCGCTCGGCCACCCATGCCGGCGAAAACTGGATCGCGCGATTCGGCTATCTGCTCGACAAGAAGCCGAACTGCCAATACGGCATCATGTATGACGCGCTGATCGCCGCCGTCCGCGCCGAAATCACCGACCCCGCCGACATCGTCTACGCCAAGGTCACCGATATCGCGGCCAGCGCGGAGCGGCAGAAACTCACGCTGTCCAACGGCGACACGATCTCGGCGCGGCTGGTGGTGCTGGCCAATGGCCTGAGCGTCGGCCTGCGCCGCAATCTCGGCATCGAACGCCAGATCCTGAGCGCCGGCCATTCCATTTCGATCGGTTTCGACATGGTGCCGGTTGGTCGCCCGGCCTTCGAATTCCCGGCGCTGACCTATTTTTCGGAACGGGTCAAAGAACCCGTCGCCTATGCGACGCTGTTCCCGATCGGCAACCGGATGCGGGCCAATTTGTTCGTCTACCGCGAGGCCGACGACCCCTGGCTGCGCCAGATGCGGAAGAGCCCAGTCGAGACCATGAACGCCGCGCTGCCGAGGCTGCGCCGGATCACCGGCGAATATGCCGTTGTGGGCGACGTCAAGGTTCGGCCCGCCGACATCTATGTCTCGACCGGCTATCGACAGGCCGGCGTCGTTCTGGTCGGAGACGCCTTTGCGGCCACCTGCCCGGTTACCGGCACTGGCACCGACAAGGTGTTCACCGACGTGGCCCAGTTCTGCAACGTCCATATCCCGGCCTGGCTCGCGACCGAGGGTATGGACGCGGAAAAGATCGCGTCCTTCTACGACGACCCGGTCAAGCAGGCCTGCGACGCCTGGTCGATGGCCAAGGCTGTCAGCTTCCGCAAGGTCACGATCGAGACCGGGCTGCACTGGCGCGCCCAGCGCTGGGCGCGTTTTCTGGCGTGGTTCGGCGAAGGCGCACTGCGGCGGGTGCGAAACGGAATCAGCGCGGGCGCGAATCGTCCCGCTCGCGCCTCGTCGTCTTCATTGTCGTCGTCGGCCTGAACGTCGGCGCGGTCAATCCAGCAGGACGATCTCGTCACCCGGTCGAACCAGCCCCTCGACCAGCACGGCGGCGTAGACGCCGGCCGTGTTGTCGTGATTCCTGGCGACGTATTGCAATATCTCGGGATTTTCCTCGGGCGTCTCCGGGTCGATGCCGATCATGCGGCAGCGAATATTGCGTTCCAGAATGTGGATCGTCAGTTTTGGCCCGATGAGCAGCCGCCGGCCGAGGCGTCCTCAGCAAAGCTCTCACCGCCATCGAGATCGAGATCGAGATCGACATAGAGGTTTTCGCGAAAGCGGCGCTTGTCGAGTGCAGGTCCGACCGCGCGGCCGATTCCGTCGATCGTCTGGGTGGCGAGCAACGAGAGCGGGCGGCAGTCCGTCATGGCCCGGTCCGAGCGGATGATGGTCAGGCCGGAAGCATCGAGCTGATCGCCACCGATCAGGGCGGGCAGTGCCGGGTCGGACGCTGACAGCGTCTTTCCGTCCGGCGCCTCGATCTCCAGCGCCAGGTCTTCGCAAGAGGGAAACAGCGGCATCAGGCCGGCCCCGCGGGTTTCGGCTTCGATCAGATTGAAGGGTACGCGAGACAGTTCGGGGCGGCTGAACCACGGCCGAAATAACAGCATTTACTTCCGGCTTCGCGCGGTAAGGAATGGAAAGGCCTTGGGCGCGCCCGCAAGAAGCACGGCGTAGAGGCGGTCACCGAGCACGCCGGCAAAGCTGACATAGGCCTCGGGAAGCGCTTCTCCCGGCATGCTCTTCACCGGGTAACGCCAAACGCTTTCAAGCCGCCCAACAACCTTCATTGCCATTTCCGTTCGGGATTCCGCGGTCGAGACGTCCTGGATCACTCCTCCTCGTCGTCATCCTCATCATCATCGTCTTCGTTGTCGTCGTCGGCCTGACTGGCGGCATTGTGCGGCGTGTGGCCCTGGTCGTCCCAGAGCTTGCGATAGACGCCGCCCGCCGCAATTAGTTGCGCGTGAGAGCCGCGCTCGATCGCCTTGCCGCCTGCAATCACGATGATCTCGTCCATCTCCACCACCGACGTCAGGCGGTGGGTCGACCAAATCATGGTGCGTCCTTCCGCGACGTTGAGCAGCGTCCGGTTGATCGCGGCCTCCGTGGTCTGGTCGAGCGCCGAGGTCGCCTCGTCGAGCAGCAGCAGCGAGGGATTGCGGATGATGGCGCGGGCGATCGCGATGCGCTGGCGCTGGCCGCCCGACAGCGTGTCGCCGCGCTCACCGACGGGCGTATCGTACTTCTGCGGCAGGCTCATGATGTAGCTGTGGATTTCCGCCTTGCGCGCGGCCGCCACGACTTCGTCGTCGCTGGCGCCTTCCTTGCCGAGCCGGATGTTCTCGCGGATCGACATGTTGAACAGCATGTTCTCCTGGAACACGACCGCCATGCCCCGGCGCAGCGACTCGCGGGTAACGCGGCGGATATCGACGCCATCGATGGCCACCCGCCCCTCGTCCGGCACGTAAAGTCGCAGGATCAGGTTGAGCAGCGTGCTCTTGCCCGAGCCGCTGGGACCGACGATCGCGATTCGCTTTCCCACGCCGATCTTGAGGCTGAAATTGTCGAGCACCGGCGTGGCGCTGCCTTCATAGGCGAAGGTCACGCGCTCGAAGGAGATGTCGTTGGCGATCGGCGGCATCTCGGGCGCGCCCGGGCGATCGGCGCCGCGCGTCGGCTCGTCGAGCAGTTCCTGCATGTGCCGCACCGCCGCCGCCGACTGGATCGACACCGGGATGAAATGCATGAGATGGGCGATGTTGTAGGACACCTCCCAGAACGCGCTCTCGAAGGTGACGAAGGTGCCGATGGTGATCTGGCCCTTGGTAGCGAGATAGGCGCCGATCGCCAGCACCACGAGGTGCAGCAGCAGCACCGAAATGGTGACCGTGCGCTCCACCATGGTCGACAGGAAGACGGCGGACGCGGTCTTGATGCGCACTTCCTGATTGCGCATGGTGAACCAGCCCAGCGTGCGGCGCTGCAGGCTGAACGCCTTGACCACCGCCTGCGCCGCCACGTTTTCCTGCACCGTGCCGAGCAGCGCCGATTCGTTGAGTTTCTGCTCGTAATTCGCCTGCACCGCCTTCGGCGTCAGGATCCGCGGGCCGATCAGCGTGATCGGAAATACCAGCAAGGCGACAGCCGCGAGCTGCCAGTTCAAAAACAGCATCAGGATGATGCCGGCAATCAATTCCAGGAACGGCAGCGCGGCGCTGTTGGCAAAAGTCTTGATCGATCCTTCGAACGCCGCCAGGTCGATGGAGAACCGCGAGAGGATTTCGCCGCGCTTGGTGCGGGCAAAATACGAGGATGGCAGGTTCTGGACATGCTCGAACAGCCGGCTGCGCACGTCGGCAATGATGCTCGCCGCCAGCCGCGCATCCCAGCGCTCGTACCAGACCGCGATGATCGAGGTGATGATGCCGGCGGCCGCGAGCACGCCGAGGATCTTGTAGAGCGCCTGAAAATCCTCCTCGCCGAGCGCGTCGTCGATCAGAAATTTCAGGCTCAGCGGCATGATGACGTTGAACAGCGTCTCGACCAGAACGCCGAAGGTCACGAAGGCGATCAGCTTGCGGTAATTGCCGAGATACGGCCGCACGAAGCCGTAGATCGTGGCCATCGCGCCGGCGGCTTCCTTGGCGGTGAAGACGACGAGGTCCTCGTCATCATCATCGTCATCGAGCTCCAGCTCGTCCTTGTCGTCATCACCATCCTTATCGGACGCCGCGGGGGCTGCCTTGCCATCTGCCGGGGGCACGGCCGCCGTCCCGCCCGCGAGTTTCTTCGCAAGTTCGGGATCGTCCGCCGGCGCGGAATTTTGCTCATCCGGGGGAGGCTTGGGCGCCATGAAACCAACCGATGCTTGCACGGCCGGCAAGACCGCAATCGAACGCGGCAACGGCGCAGCGCTGCCGCCGCGGATTTTAAGCGATCGGGATCAATTCGGCAAACATTTGGCGGCGGGCCCCGATCGTTCGGGGCCGTACGCGCCATGAATACAACAGGTTGGACCTCAATCGACCGATTCGACCTTGTCGAAGAACGAATAGCGCAGGCTGTCGGCGTCGGCATACCACTGCCCCGGCCCCTTGTTGGCGGCCAGCGTCGCCGCCCACACCGCATCGGTGCAGTCGCGGCGGTGCATCGACAGATCAAAACCGTTGCCGAAGAACAGTTCGGACCATTCCCACCAGGTGCCGAGCTTCTTCACGCCGCGCAACAGGTCGTAGCGGTCGATCAGCGCCGGCGCCACGTCCGACGTGACCGAGCCGAACACCACACCGGTCTTCACGACGCGGTTGAGTTCGCGCACCGCCCGCGGCACCTGCTTTTCGGCGACGTGACATAGGCTGGTCTCGAACACGAAGCCGAATTCGTCGTCCTTAAACGGCATGTCGACGATGGAGCCGAGCTTGTTGTACTTGCGCAGTGCCTTCGGCGTCTTGGCGTGGATCGCCTTGTTGTTTTCAATGCCCCAGGCATCGATGCCGCGCGCGCGTAGCGCGCCGACCAGCTCGCCGCTGGCAGAGCCGGCCACCAGCATCTTGTAGCCCCTCGCCCGGTTCCAGACGATCTTGATCAGGTTCATCAGATAGGCCGGATCAGTGAAATGACTCCAGACCTCGCTGTAGGGGCCAAGACCACGGTAGTTCTCGAAATAGCTGCGGTCGATCTTGTCGGACGATGCCTCGCCCGCTTGCGCCTGGGCGCGGCGCAACCTGATCATCTCGGTGAGGATGATATCGGTGGCGGCGTCGGAGGAGTCGAGCAGACCGTTCAGTGTCGAATCGAACAGATAGTCGCCGACCACGACGATTCCCGGATGCTCCTTCGGCTCCGGCCGATGGTTGGTCATGACGTCGCGCACCGGCAGGCCGCCCGGCAGTGCGTTGACCGACGACAGCCAGCGGTGGATCTTGCCTTCCATGAAATGGTCGCGGGCGTTGCCGAACGCAGCCGGCAGCGATTTCAGCGCGGCGTCGATCAGTTCCTGGTCGCTCAGATTGGCGAACGCCAGGGCGTCGGAGCCGGCGATCAGCCAGTTGAGCACGCCGTGCTTGCCGACGTCGTGACGGGCGCCCTCGTTGTAGACGCAGCAGCCGCCGAACGCTTCCGACATGAACCATGCACCGGGAATCTTCTCGCCCCAGAACGGTTCGTCGAACAGGATCGAAATCCGCAGATAATGCGCCGGCCGGTCGAAATAGGCGACGTGCTTGACCATCGACTTGCGCAGCTCTTCGCCGTCCCAGCGCATGGTGGCGAGCCAGGAATGCGGCAGGCACATCAAGACGAGATCGAAATCCCTGACCTCCGGTCCCTTGCCGTTCATCATATTGAGCTGATAGCGGCCCTGGTCGGTCTTGCCGACCTTGAGCACGCGATGATTGAGTTGGATATCGGCATCGACTTCAGAACGCAGGCACTCGATCAGTTGCTCGTTGCCGTTCTGGATCGAATACAGGCCGATATAGCCGTCGATATCCATCACGAAGTTCTTCAGCGCATTCAGCCCGTTGGTGTTGTGGGCCTCGGTCGCGATATCAGAGCGCGCCATCACCTTGAGAAAGCGCTTCGCCGTGGGATCTGAAACTTCCTGGTCGAGCACTTGCTCGCAGGTCATGTAGGCCCATGGATGCTCGTTGTCGTGCGCGCCGACGCCTTCGTAATATTCGATCGGCGACACTAGATCGGAACAGCGCTTGCGGAAAGCCTCGATCGCGGCGGCGGTCTTCTCACCGTACTTGCGGCGCATGCCCGGCACGTCGCTGAGCAGCTCACCGTCGAGGTGCACCTGCTCGGCGTCCATCGGTATCGTTTGCAGGCCGAAATGCTGGATCAGTTCCCGAAGCGGATCCGGACCCGTCATCGAATAATCGTAGATCTCGGCGACGCCCGCTTCATACAGCGCCGGCGCCGAATCGA
>CADEDX010000116.1:10104-14878 GCA_902826195.1 uncultured Bradyrhizobium sp.
GAATAATCGTAGATCTCGGCGACGCCCGCTTCATACAGCGCCGGCGCCGAATCGAATTTGCGCGAGAGGATCTTGCCGCCGACGCGGTCGGAGGCCTCGTAGATCGTGACGCGGCAGAGATCGCCGAGCTTTTTCTTCAGATACCAGGCGCTCATCAGCCCGCCGGGGCCGCCGCCAACGATCGCAAGGTCCAACATGTCTTTTCCATCGCCCTCCGGCCCCCCTGCCTTCGGAGCAGCCGGTCTAAACCATCCTAGCAAAAGCGCTTTTCACCCTGAAGGGAAGATGAACAAAGCAGGTCCTCGCAACGCAGCAATGAAAAGAAAGCAGCAAAATGGCCGCCTTGCGCCAGCCCTTGGTCTTCGCACCGTATTCTTGCGGAAGCGTTATGCAGCCCGCGTAAAGGTCGAACGGATCAGGCTCCGCAACCCCTGGGTCGGCCGCTCAGCCGCCGGGAAACGCCTTGCCGGCGAGCAGGCTGACCAGTTCCTGCTGGCGCGAGAGGCCGGTTTTGGACAGCACGGCCTTGAGCTGGCTCCGCACCGTCTCCCGGTTGACGCCGGTCGCTTCGGCAATCGTGTCGACGGTTTCGGCCTGCCCGATGCCCCGCGCCACCCGCGCCTCCGCCGGCGTCAGGTCGAACAGGCCCTGCAGGACCTCCGCGGCCGGCACCGCGGCGCGGTCGACCGGCGTCACCACCAATAGCGCCGATGCCTGGGTGAAAATGTCGCGCGCGAAACCGCGCACGGGAATGACATGCAGAACCATCGGCACGTGCCCCGCGCTGGCGGCAACCGGAATGGATTTCACGATCCGGCTGTTCGCCGGCGACAGCGAGCCGAGCGCTTCGGCCAACAACGCGTCCGCCGCACCGTCCGTCATGGACACGCGCTGGGCGCGATCCTGGAAAAGCGACGGCATCAGCGCATCGAACAGGCCATTGGCCGCGAGCACCCGCCCGGAGCCGCGCAGCATCGCGCCCGGAAGACCCAGCGCCTGCAACGCATCCACCTGCGCCAATGCGCGTTCGAAGCCCAGGCGGTTCGCCGCCAGCGAAGCCCGCGCCAGATGCGGCCGCAGCCCATCCAGCAGATGGACGATCTCCCGCGGCACCGGACCGCGATCCTGATGCCGCGGCAGGACGATGGCGATGGAGTCGCCGATCGGCATCGGGATCAGCGTTCCGGCCCGGTAGCCGATACCGTGCTTGCGGAAAAAGTTGCAATAGACTTCGTTGGTCGCGATCTCCTGCTCCGAGAGCAGGTCGTGGTCGGTGACGAAGCCGGAGTGATCGAGCGCGATGGCGCGCGGCAAAGTCGGATCGCGTTCGCTCCATCCGCCCTGCAGGAAAACCGGCATCAGTTCGTCATACTCGACCGAATTGACCGCGCTGGTGTAGCCGTCCCGAACGCCGAACAGAAAGCCGCCGTTGCCGCCAACTGCTGCACCGAGCTCGCCAAGCAGCGCCGGCCAGAGCGCGGGAATCAGTCCCGCCTCATAGATGCGATCGATCAGGCGTTCGGGATCAAATGATGCGTTCATGGGGCTCGAAGGCACCGTCAGCATGGTCAGCAGCACGCATCAACTCGGCAGCACGTCTCAGCCTGATGGGTGAAGCACGGGACAGCCATCGAAAAAGCAAAAGCCGGCTTCGCAGCCGGCTTTTTCTTTCGATCCGAACTGAACCGTTACTCCGCAGGCGGCAGAGCCAGCGGTTCGGCTTCCGGCGCGGTCGGCACGATTGCCGCCGACTGCTTCTCGCGCTCGTCGAGGATCAGCTTGTCGCGCTTGACCGCGACTTCGCGGATCTTGGCCATCGAGGCGCCGGTGCCCGCCGGGATCAGCCGGCCGACGATGACGTTTTCCTTGAGGCCTTCCAGCGGATCCACCTTGCCGTTGACGGCGGCTTCGGTGAGCACGCGGGTGGTCTCCTGGAACGAGGCCGCCGAGAAGAACGAGCGGGTCTGCAGGCTCGCCTTGGTGATGCCGAGCAGAACCGGCGTTCCCGTGGCGGGCTTCTTGCCCTCTTCCTTGGCCTTCACGTTGAGCGCGTCGAACTCGATCTTGTCGACCTGCTCGCCCGAGATCATGTCGGTGTCGCCCTGGTCGGTGACCTCGACCTTCTGCAGCATCTGACGGACAATCACCTCGATGTGCTTGTCGTTGATCAGCACGCCCTGCAGCCGGTAAACTTCCTGGATTTCGTTGACCAGATAGGCAGCGAGTTCCTCGATGCCCTTGATCGCCAGGATGTCGTGCGGCGCCGGATTGCCTTCGACGATGAAATCGCCCTTTTCGACGATGTCGCCGTCCTGCAGATGGATGTGCTTGCCCTTCGGGATCAGGTACTCCCTGGTCTCCTCGGTCTTGTCCATCGGCTCGATCGAGATGCGGCGCTTGTTCTTGTAGTCGCGGCCGAAGCGGATGGTGCCCGCGATTTCCGCGATGATCGCCGCGTCCTTTGGCTTGCGGGCCTCGAACAGTTCGGCCACCCGCGGCAGACCGCCGGTGATGTCGCGGGTCTTGGCGCTCTCCGTGGAGATACGCGCCAGGATGTCGCCGGCCTTGACCTTGGCACCGACGTCGACCGACAGAATGCCGTCGACCGACAGCATGTAGCGGGCATCGCCGCCACGTGCGAGCTTCAGCACCTTGCCGTCCTTGCCCTTGACGACGATCGCCGGGCGCAGATCCGCTCCGCCCCGCGACGCGCGCCAGTCGATGACGACGCGCTTGGCGATACCGGTGGATTCGTCGAGCGTTTCCGAGATCGACTGGCCTTCGACCAGGTCCTCGAACCCGATCGTGCCTTCGACTTCGGTGAGCACCGGACGGCTGTATGGATCCCATTCCGCGATGCGTTGGCCACGCTTGACCGCATCGCCTTCGTCGACGTGCATGCGCGCGCCGTACTGAATGCGGTGGGTCGCACGCTCGGTTCCGTCGGCATCGACGATCGCAACGACCATGTTGCGGACCATCGCGACCAGGAAGCCTTCGCTGTTGCGGGCGATGGCCTTGTTCCTGATGGTCACCTTGCCGTCGAAATTCGACTCGACGAACGACTGCTCGTTGATCTGCGCCGCGCCGCCGATGTGGAACGTGCGCATCGTCAGCTGCGTGCCGGGCTCGCCGATCGACTGGGCGGCGATGACGCCGACCGCCTCGCCGTGGTTGACCGGCGTGCCGCGGGCCAGATCGCGGCCGTAGCACTTGCCGCAGATGCCGTTGACGAGTTCGCAGGTCAGCGCCGAGCGGATCTTTACCTCCTGGATGCCGGCCTGCTGGATGGCGTCGACATGCGCCTCTTCCATCAGCGTGCCGCGCTTGACCACGACCTTGTTGGTCGCGGGATCGCGCAGGTCCTCGCCCGTGGTACGGCCGAGGATACGCGACGCCAGCGACGCCACGACCGTGCCGGCATCAACGATAGCGCGCATCTTGATGCCGAGCTTGGTACCGCAATCGTCCTGCGTGATGATGCAGTCCTGCGCCACGTCGACCAGGCGGCGGGTCAGGTAACCGGAGTTCGCGGTCTTCAACGCGGTGTCCGCGAGGCCCTTGCGGGCGCCGTGGGTCGAGTTGAAGTATTCGAGCACCGACAGACCTTCCTTGAAGTTGGAAATGATCGGCGTCTCGATGATCTCGCCCGACGGCTTCGCCATCAGGCCGCGCATGCCGGCGAGCTGACGCATCTGGGCCGGCGAACCGCGCGCGCCCGAATGCGCCATCATGTAGATCGAGTTGATGTCGGCATCCGCACCCTGAGCATTCTTCTTGGTGACGGAAATCTCCTTCATCATCGCTTTCGCGATCTCTTCGCTCGCCTTCGACCAGGCGTCGACCACCTTGTTGTACTTCTCGCCATGGGTGATCAGGCCGTCATTGTACTGCTGCTCGAAATCCTTCGCCAGTGTACGGGTGGCGTCGACGATCTTCCACTTCGAGTGCGGGACCACCATGTCGTCCTTGCCGAACGAGATGCCGGCCTTGAACGCGTTGTAGAAGCCGAGGGCCATGATGCGGTCGCAGAAGATCACCGTCTCCTTCTGGCCGCAGTGACGGTAGACCTGGTCGATCACGCCGGAGATTTCGCGCTTGGTCATCAGCTTGTTGATGATGTCGTACGAAATCCGCTGGTTCTTCGGCAGCAGCGTGCCGAGCATGACACGGCCCGCGGTGGTCTCGATCCAGCGCTTGGTGATGTTGCCGCTCTCGTCGATGCCCTCCCACCGGTATTTGATCTTGGTGTGGAGGTGGATGACCTTCGAGTGCAGCGCATGCTCGAGTTCGGCCATGTCGCCGAAGATCTTGCCCTCGCCGGGCAGGCCTTCACGCATGATCGACACATAGTAGAGGCCGAGCACGATGTCCTGCGACGGCACGATGATCGGCTGGCCGTTCGCGGGGTGCAGGATGTTGTTGGTCGACATCATCAGCACGCGCGCTTCCAGCTGCGCTTCCAGCGACAGCGGAACGTGCACGGCCATCTGGTCGCCGTCGAAGTCGGCGTTGAACGCGGCACAGACCAGCGGATGCAGCTGGATCGCCTTGCCCTCGATCAGGACCGGCTCGAACGCCTGGATGCCGAGGCGATGCAGCGTCGGCGCGCGGTTGAGCAGCACCGGATGCTCGCGGATCACCTCGTCGAGGATATCCCAGACCTCGGGACGCTCCTTCTCGACCAGCTTCTTCGCCTGCTTCACGGTGGTGGACAGGCCCTTGGCGTCGAGCCGCGAATAGATGAACGGCTTGAACAGTTCGAGCGCCATCT
>CADEDX010000117.1:0-5902 GCA_902826195.1 uncultured Bradyrhizobium sp.
CAAGGTGTCGTTCGACGCGCGCAGCCGCACGGTCAGGATCGCCGATATCTCGACCGAAACGGCCTCGCAGCCGCCGGTGAGCGTAAAGATCGCCAGCGTCACGGCCGCAGGCGTCGGTCAGCCGGATACAGGCCGATTCTCCGCCGACAGCATCGAAGCGTCGGATGTCGAAATCGGCGGCAGCATCGGCGGTGCGGCCGGCGGACGCATTTCCTACAAGATGCCACGGCTCGAGGTGAAGGATTACAACGGCCCGGCGGGCCTGCCGGCGCAGCCCGCTGCCGCCTCCATCATCGAGGCATATCGGTCCGCGCTGGCGCAGTTCGCCGCGGTCTCCGCCTCTTCGATTACGGCGCCCACGATCGTCGGAACCATCAGCAATTTCGGCACGGTAACGTCGGCCGAGTTCACCTATACCGGCGTCGCGCTGCGCGAGATCAAGACAGGCAAGATCGCGTCAGTACAGATTGAGCGTAATGCGTTCACGGCCAGCACCCAGCAGGCGGGCAAATCAGACAAATTGACCGGCGAAATCCTCAACTTCGTTTCGCGTGACATCGACGCATCCGCGATGGCCGCCATCCTCGATCCGCAAAAGGCCAACGAAGACAAATACCAACGCTTTTACGGTCAAACGACCGCTGGCCCCTACACGATTAAGTCCGCGCAAGGCATGCGCATGCGCATCGAGGAGATGAGCCTCGACGATATCAGCGGGCGGCCGTCACGGCTGCAGATCCCGTCGCTGCTCACGCTGATGCCGGCGGCCGGGGTCACGCCGACACCGGCCCAGGCGCGCGAGATCATGGAGAGGATGGCCAACATCTATGAGGGCATCCGGATCGGAAACGCCGAAATGCGCGGGCTCTCGGTGGATACGCCGGAAGGCCCGGTCAAGCTCGCCGCGATCCGGTTCAATCTGGAGAACGGCAAGGTCGGCGAATTCGCGATCGAGGGCGTCGACGGACGCACGTCCAAGGGGCCTGTCAAGGTCGGACGCTTCGCGCTCAAATCACTTGATGTCGCCGGCCTCTTGCGAACGGCAGCGGAGTTCTCGAGCACGGGACAACCGCCATCACCCGACAAGGCGCTGGCGCTCATCCCGCTGATCGAGGGCGTCGAAATCAAGGGCGTCTCGGCACCGTTCAAGGACACCGGAAGGTTCATCACCCTTGACGGCTTCGACCTGAACTGGGGGCAGTTCGTCGGACCCATTCCGAGTAAAGCGGGCCTGAGCGCAAAATTCACCACGCCGGTCGATGCGACCAATCCTTTGACAAAACCGCTTGCGGCGGCCGGACTGGATAAGCTTGCGGTCGATGGCGACATCGGCTTGGAGTGGACCGAGGCGGCACGCAGTTTCGTTCTAAACGTTTCGAAGCTCGATGTCAGCGATCTGCTCAAGGCCTCTGCGCGCGTCTCGCTCGCCAACGTGCCGCGGCAAGTGTTTTCGGCCAATGTGGCCCAGGCGTTCGGGGCAGCGGCGCAGATCGAAGCCGGAGCGGTCGAGTTAACCTTGCGCGACGCCGGCGCTGTGGATTTTGCCATCGCTCAATTCGCCCGCAGCCAGAACACCGGCCGCGACGCCGCGCGGCAAGCCATCCTCGACGCCATCAAAGTAGACCAGGAAGCGATTGGCAGCGACAATCGCGATGCAGACGCCCTGTTTGCCGCGGTCGGGCGTTTTGTCGAAACGCCGGGTCAGATGCTGGTCATCAAGCTGACGCCACGGGCCAAAGTACCGATACTACAGCTGTTCCAGCTCCTGAAGACAGACTCGCTGTCTGCGCTGGCGCAGTTCCGGATCGAGGCCTCGACGGGACTGTGACCTAACCCTTGTCCGGCAGGTTGAGCCGGATGTGAAGCTCGCGGAGCTGCTTGAACGCGACTTCCGACGGCGCGCCCATCAGCAGATCGACGGCCTGCTGGTTCATCGGGAACAGCGAGATCTCGCGCAGGTTCGTGGTGCCGCAGAGCAGCATCACGATGCGGTCGACGCCAGCCGCCATGCCGCCATGCGGCGGGGCGCCGTACTGGAACGCGCGATACATGCCGCCAAACCGTTCGACGACATCGTTCTCGCCATAGCCGGCGATCTCGAACGCCTTCACCATGGCTTCCGGCTTGTGGTTGCGGATGCCACCGGAGGCGATCTCGTAGCCATTGCAGACGATGTCGTACTGGAACGCCTTGATGGTCAGCGGGTCTTTGGTCTGCAGCGCTTCGAGGCCGCCCTGCGGCATCGAGAACGGGTTGTGCGAGAAATCGACCTTCTTCTCGGTCTCGTCATATTCGTACATCGGGAAGTCGACGATCCAGGCGAGTTCGAACCGGTCCTTGTCGACCTGGTTCAGATCCTCGCCGACCTTGGTGCGCGCGAGCCCCGAGAACTTCCAGAATTTTTCGGGATCGCCAGCCACGAAGAAGGCGGCATCGCCGTCCTTCAATCCGAGCTGGCTGCGGATCGCCGCGGTCCGTTCCGCCCCAATGTTGTTGGCGAGCGGGCCCGCGCCCTCCCCGCCTTCGCGCCACATGATGTAGCCGAGGCCGGGCTGGCCTTCGCCTTGCGCCCACGAGTTCATGCGGTCGCAGAACGCGCGCGAACCGCCGCCCGGTCCGGGGATCGCCCAAACCTGGTTCTTCGGATCTTCCAGCATCCGCGCGAACACCTTGAAGCCGGAGCCGCGGAAATGCTCGGAGACGTCCTGCATCTCGAGCGGGTTGCGCAAATCAGGCTTGTCGCTGCCGTATTTCTTCAACGCTTCGGCAAACGGAATCTTCCGCCAGCCCTTTGTCACCGGCTTGCCCTTCGCGAACTCCTCGAACACGCCCGTGATCACCGGCTCCATCGCCGTGAACACGTCCTCCTGCTCGACAAAACTCATTTCGACGTCGAGTTGGTAGAACTCGCCGGGCAGACGGTCGGCGCGCGGGTCCTCGTCGCGGAAACACGGCGCGATCTGGAAGTAGCGGTCGAAGCCCGACATCATCAGCAATTGCTTGTACTGCTGCGGCGCCTGCGGCAGCGCGTAGAACTTTCCGGGGTGGATGCGCGACGGCACCAGGAAATCCCGCGCCCCTTCCGGCGATGACGCCGTCAGGATCGGGGTCTGGAATTCGAAAAAACCCTGCTCCTTCATCCGCTTTCGCATCGAGTCAACGATGGCGCCGCGGGTCATGATGTTCTGGTGAAGTTTTTCGCGGCGCAGGTCGAGGAAGCGGTATTTCAGCCGGATATCCTCGGGATACTCCTGCTCACCGAACACCGGCAGCGGCAGCTCGGCCGCGGGCCCAAGCACCTCGATCTCGCTGACATACACCTCGACCATGCCGGTCGGCAGTTCCGGATTGTCGGTGCCTTCGGGGCGCTTGCGCACCTTGCCGTCGATCCGCACCACCCATTCCGAGCGGAACTTTTCCACTTCCTTGAACGCCGGCGAATCCGGGTCGGCGACGCATTGGGTGATGCCGTAATGGTCGCGCAGATCGATGAACAGCACGCCGCCATGGTCGCGGATCCGATGGCACCAGCCGGAAAGACGGGCAGTCTGGCCGATGTCGCTGTCGCGGAGCGCGCCGCATGTATGTGACCGGTAGCGATGCATGGAATTCCCAAAAACAGATGTCGGAGGTCAAGAATCGGGGGCAAAAGCCCGCGCGAATTGCGGGAGGGTTTACCCGACGCGGAACGGGGCGGCAACCAATGGCGGGGCCTGTTTTGGGCCCTGGCAGCGAGATTCGCGCCGCCATCCGCCCGAACCGTTGCCTATTCCGTGCCCGCGCCTATCTTTGGGTCATGACTGTCCATTTCCCGTTCCAGAACACCTATTCGGCGCTGCCGGCGAGCTTTTTCGCCCGCGTGGCCCCGACCCCGGTGGCCGCCCCCCGGCTGATCAAGCTGAACCGGCCGCTCGCCGCCCAGCTCGGGCTCGATCCGGACCTGCTGGAGAGCCCGGAAGGCGCCGAAATCCTTGCCGGAAAGCGCCTGCCTGACGGCGCCGACCCGATTGCGATGGCCTATGCCGGCCACCAGTTCGGGCATTTCGTCCCTCAACTGGGCGACGGAAGGGCGATCCTGCTCGGCGAGGTTATCGACAAGGAGGGCAGCCGCCGCGACATCCAGCTCAAGGGCGCGGGCCCGACACCGTTCTCGCGCCGGGGCGACGGCCGCGCCGCGCTTGGTCCGGTGCTGCGCGAATACATCGTCAGCGAGGCAATGTTTGCACTGGGCATTCCAACCACGCGTTCGCTGGCCGCGGCAACGTCGGGCGAGCGTGTCCAGCGCGAGACCATGCTGCCGGGCGCGGTGCTGACGCGCGTGGCGTCGAGCCACATCCGCGTCGGCACGTTTCAGTTCTTCGCCGCGCGCGGCGACACCGACGGCGTGCGAAAACTCGCCGACCACGTCATCGCGCGCCACTACCCCGACATCGGCATGGCCGAACGCCCCTATCACGCGTTGCTCGAACGCGTCGTCGCGCGTCAAGCCTATCTGGCCGCGCGCTGGCTGCTGGTCGGCTTCATCCACGGCGTCATGAACACCGACAACACATCCGTCTCGGGCGAGACCATCGATTACGGCCCCTGCGCCTTCATGGACGAGTACAACCCGGGCAAAGTGTTTTCGTCGATCGACGAGATGGGCCGCTATGCCTACGCTAACCAGCCGCAGATCGCGCTGTGGAATCTGACGCGGCTGGCCGAATGCCTGCTGCCGCTGTTTGCCGAAGACAAGGAAAAGGCGATTGAACAGGCGCAATTCATCCTCGGCGAGTTCGCTGAAAAATTCACCACGGCCTATCAGTCGGGTCTGCGCCAAAAGATCGGCCTGTTCACCGAACGCGACGGCGACGCAGCGCTGGTGCAGGATTTGCTCGACGCCATGGCGAAGAATGCGGCCGACTTCACCCTCACCTTCCGTCGCCTGGCCGATGCTGCTGCGGATGCCGACGACGACAGCGTGCGGGCCCAGTTCACCGATCCCAGCGCCTTCGATGAATGGGCCACGCGCTGGCGCCAGCGCCTCGCCGAGGAGCCGCAATCACCGGCCGAGCGACAGGCCGCGATGCGCGCGGTCAATCCGGCCTTCATCCCTCGCAACCACCGCGTCGAAGCCGTGATCCAGGCCGCCGTGAACAACGATTACACGCCGTTCGAGGAATTGCTGACGGTGCTGTCGAAGCCGTATGAGGATCAGCCGCAATACGCGACCTACACCGAGCCGCCGCTGCCCGAGCAGCGCGTCACGCAGACGTTCTGCGGGACTTGAAACACAGAAACAGATCTTAGGATGGGTAGAGCGCAGCGAAACCCATCATGCCTCCGCGCCAAGGATTGATGGGTTTCGCTGCGCTCACCCCCATCCTACGCATCTACGATTTTTGGAATACGACGGCGTTAACCGAATTCCTTAAGCCCCCATCCACCATCCGCGCAGGCGCGCCTCGCCCGGTTCCACAAATTAACAAGCCCTCAACGCGCTCCGCACAATTCTAACGGTTTAACCGGGGAGAATTGCCGTGGACGCCTTTGCTTTCGAAGTCATAGGGATGGTGATGATCGGGCTCTGTCTCGTCGTGCTGGCGATCCCGTCCGGCCGCCGGCGATCGCGGCACGTTCGGTACGAGTGAGGTCCAGATCGCCATGTTGATCGCTTTGCGCCCGACACAGATATTTGTATCCTATCTATTATCTGCATAGTCAGCGAGGGGCTAGCCATCATGGTTAAGACCACCGCCTGGGAGTTTCAGCGCGAGTTCGTGCTAAGGTCGGCCAAACAATATGATTGGCTCACAGCCGCCGCCAAGCAAACCAATCCGACGGTTGGAGCGACTTCGGTGGTTATCGATGCCTTGGAGCGGGCCGAGATGGATCCCGAACATTCCGAGCTCGATCGACTCTT
>CADEDX010000117.1:5912-11608 GCA_902826195.1 uncultured Bradyrhizobium sp.
GTAGGTCGCAAACGCACCAGCCCCTGTTGAGTCGCAAAAAAGCCGTGCTCAGGCTCAAATGAACGGCTCAAATCTCCCGCGACACCCTTGACATATCAGCGTTTTCGGCAGAACGCCTGTCGGTCGCGTCATTGATTGTTCATGGATCTGATTACCACCACTTCCGACCTCGCCGCCGCTTGCTCCCGGCTCGCCCAGCACAAGGTCATCACCGTCGACACCGAGTTCCTGCGGGAGACGACCTACTATCCCCTGCTCTGCGTCGTGCAGATGGCGAGCGCGGACGAAGCCGTCGTGGTCGACACGCTGGCGCCCGGCATCGACTTAAAGCCGTTCTTCGAGCTGATGGGCAACGAGGCGGTGCTCAAGGTGTTTCACGCCGCGCGCCAGGACATTGAGATCGTCTGGCACCTGTCGAACACCATTCCGCACCCGATCTTCGACACCCAGGTCGCGGCCATGGTGCTCGGCTATGGCGACAGCATCGCCTATGACCAGCTGGTCGAGCGCGTCACCGGCCACCGGCCCGACAAGACGCATCGTTTCACCGACTGGTCGCGCCGGCCGCTGACCCCCGAACAGATGCATTACGCGGTCTCCGACGTCACCCATCTGCGCGACGTCTTTGCGGCTCTCGATGCCGACCTGAAGAAGCGCAGCCGCAGCGACTGGGTCAGCGAGGAAATGGAAGTTCTGACCTCGCCAAAGACCTACGATTTCCACCCCGAGCGCGCCTGGGAGCGGCTGAAGACGCGGGTGCGCAAGCCGAAGGAGCTCGCGGTGCTGATGGAAGTCGCGGCCTGGCGCGAGCAGGAAGCGCAGAGCCGCGACGTGCCGCGCAGCCGCGTGCTGAAGGACGACGCGGTCGGCGACATCGCCACCCATGCGCCGACCTCGCTGGAGCGCCTCGCCGGCCTGCGTTCGCTGCCGAAGGGTTTTGACCGCTCCAAATGGGGCACCGACATCGTCGCCGCCGTGCAGCGCGGCCTGGCCCGCGATCCGCAGACGCTGCCGAAGATCGAAAAGCCGCGCGGCAATTCGAACGGCGCCGCCACCGTCGAGCTGCTGAAGGTGCTGCTGCGGATGACGTCAGAGCGCCACGCCGTCGCCAGCAAGGTGATCGCCACCGTCGACGACCTCGACCAGATCGCTAACGACGACAACGCCGACGTCGCCGCCCTGCACGGCTGGCGCCGCGAATTGTTCGGCGATGCCGCACTTGCGCTGAAGCACGGCCGGCTGGCGCTGGCGATCGAAAAAGGCCGCGTGGTCAGGGTCGATCGCGAGTAGCCTTGGATAGCGATGCGGTCTTCTTCGCTTCTTCCCTTCTCCCCTTGTGGGAGATGGTGGCATAGGCGGCCTATGGCCGCCGTCTCTTAGAACGCCGATGCTACACATCGGCTATGGCGCCGGATGTGGGGTTCTCTCCGCACGGACAGACAGGTGTTTGTGGAGACAACCCCTCACCCGTCTCGAATGAGCTATCGCTCGTTCGATCCACCCTCTCCCACGAGGGGAGAGGGTAACCGCGCCCTACCACTTCAATTCCAGCCCCAGCGTGCCCTGGTGCGATTGCATCGCGGCGCGGAGTTTGGCGTCGTAGTTGACGTAAACCTGCGCCGTTTTCGTCAGGCTGAGCGAGGCCGAAGCGCCGGCGTCGGCGCCGTAGCGGCTTTCGCCGATGCCCTGAAACGTGATGCTCTGCACGCCCTGGCTCACCGTGATGTCGGAAAAATTCTGCACGAGGTTGTCGACGAACTTGCCGTAGCCCGAAATGTCGAAAACCTTGCCACCGAATATCCAGTAGTGGCCGATCTCCGCGCCGATCAACAGCCGCCCGCGCTGCACGGTGGCGCCCGTCGCCGTCGCCGGATCGAGGCCGCCGATCTCCTGCAACGATCCGGTGCGCGCCTGGACATATTCGAACGCCGCCTTGGGCACGATACGGACCTGGTCGCGGGTCCAGTAGTAGCTGATCTCGCTCAGCACGCCGTCGAGCCTTGCATTGTATCCGGCAGTCGCAAACCCGAAGCCGGTGTCGCGGCGCGAATTGATATTGCCAAAGCCGTGCACGACCGCGCTGGCCCATGTCCACGGCCCGCTGTCGACGGAAGCCGTCACCCCGATCTGGGTCAGATCGATCGTGGCCGATTGCAGCGCCAGCGGAATGTCGATCGCCGAGCGGCTCTGGTCGACCGAAAGGCCGACATTGATGCCAGGCGCGACCCGCGCGCCGATCCCGGCGACGCCGCCCCAGGTCTTTCTGGTGTCGCCGACGAAATCGCCGATCGCGCCGTTCTTCGTGTAATTGCCATAGCCTTCGAACCAGGTCCGGTAGCGCGGCGTTTCCGTGCTCTCGGAAGCCCCGCCGCCACCCGGATTGGTGCGTTGCAGTCGGTTGATGCCGTTGGACTGGTTGCCCAGCCGTTCCAGGAAACTGCTACCGAGATTGGCCAGCGCCGTGTTGGACGACACCATCGAATTGACCGTCATCGGCGTCGTTTCCGGCGCCGGTTGCGTTGGAGGCGTCGGGGGTGTTTGCGCATGCGCAGCGGACGTGATGCCGATCAGAAGGGACGCCATCGCGACCAGCCGCGCCGGCGCGTCACCGATCCCGATTTTCCATGCTCGCGATGGCTGCGGTGAGCCGCGCATGTAATCCATTCCCAAGAGCAAAACGATCGGCCCGAAAAACGCGCAAATCCCGATCAGGCGGGCTGATTTGCCCTCAGTTCGCCCTATGGGTCAATCGGTTAGCACTCGGACTGGCCAATGAAGACAGGTACTGTTGTTCGGCTGCCACAGCCCGCGCGCGACAGCGATCCGGTTTCCGGCATGCTTGCCCGAAGCCGTCGAAAGGTCATCCCCTGCCTTCGCGTTCAGGCCGCAGCCTGGCAGCCCGCAATCTCGCCGAGTTCCGGATAGAATCGCGCGGTCATCCGGCTGACATAGCGCCGTAAATTGTCATGGCTGGCGGCCGCCCGCTGCAGGTCGGATTCGAACAGCGGACAAATCGCACTGACCGCGAAGGCGAACATCGTGGCGTCGATGCCGGCCGGTGCGCTCCCCATGAAAAACGTCTTGTCGCCGAGATAGGCCGCCATCGCGTCGATCGAACGGATTCCGATGGCGGTGATCTCATCCGCCGAGTGCCGGCCGATTCCCTGCCCGTGCAGCGTCTTGCGCAGCCGGCGGCGGATCAGCGAGACGACGACGGGGCGGACCGGCGCTGGCACGCCCTTGAAGAAATTTGCCGGACCTTTGTGGAAATTGGCATCGATCATCCAGCGAAAGTAGACGCTGGCCCAGTAAAGGTTGTCCTCGGCCATTTTCTCGAACGCCCATGAAATGGCGAGCTGCTCGGCGGTGAGGCCCTGGTCGAAATCGATGCCGTATTTCTTTTCCAGGTGCCAGCGGATCAACGTGGAGTCGCCGAGCAACTGGCCATCGTCCTCGATGTACGGGATCTTGCCCTTGGGCGCCTTCGAAAAGCTCATCAGCGCCTTGTTGAACGGGAGTTTCGACATCCGCAATAGGGTCTCGGCCTTGGTCACGAACGGACTTGCGTCTGGCAGGCCGAAATTGGGCCCGGAACCGTAGAGCGTGATCATGGAAGCCTCGTTGATTTTGCGCGGCGCGGCACCGCGCCCATGCGTCCACACGGGCGCATCCTATCAGATCGTCTGGGGCGAAATAAGCGTGCCGTCGCGCTCAGCGCCGTCGGCGACCCTGCAGTGGTCTCCCTCGAGCCGAAGCTTGCCGCTCGCCAGCAGGCGCAGCGCCTCCGGGTAGATCCGATGCTCGATGCCGAGGATACGCTTCGACAGCGTTTCGGGCGTGTCGTCATCGGCGACCATGACCGCCCCCTGCATGATGATCGGCCCGGCGTCGGTTTCCGGAATCACGAAATGCACCGTCGCGCCCGAGATTTTTACGCCAGCCTGCAGCGCCTGCCCGTGCGGATCGAGCCCCGGAAACGACGGCAGCAGTGAGGGATGGATGTTGAGCATCCTGCCGTACCAACGCTGCACGAATTCGGCGGTGAACAGCCGCATGAAGCCGCCGAGGCAGATCAGGTCGACCTTGTGCTCCTCCAGTGCCCGCTGCAGCACGGCCTCAAAACCGGCGCGATCCTTGCCGAACGGCTTGCTCTCGATGACGACAGTGGCGATCCCGCTGGCGGCGGCCTTTTGCAGCCCGGCTGCATCCGCGCGGTTGGAAATCACGGCAACGATCTCGGCCGGAAAGTCAGCAGCTTTCGCCGCATCGATCAGCGCGGCCATATTGGACCCGCGTCCCGAAATCAGGATGGCGACGCGGCGCTTCATTGCGTGAGATCGAGGTGACCGTTGTAGACCACACGATGCTCGCCCGCCGCCGGGATCACCTCGCCGAGCAGGGCGACGGTCTCGCCGCTTTCGGTCAAGACTTCCATCACCTGCTCCACCGCTTCGGGTTTCACGATTGCGATCATGCCGATGCCGCAGTTGAAGGTACGCAGCAATTCCAGCTCGGCGACGCCGCCCTCTGCCGCCAGCCATTTGAACACCGGCAGCACCGGCAGTCGCGCCAGGTCGATGCCGACGCCAAGATGCTTTGGCAGCACGCGCGGAATGTTGTCGGTGAAGCCGCCGCCGGTGATATGCGCGAGGCCTTTCACGGCCCCGGTCTCGCGGATCGCGCGCAAGCAGGATTTGACGTAGAGCCGCGTAGGCGTCAGCAGCGCGCCGCCCAGCGTCATGACAGGCGAGAACGGCGCCGGCGCATCGAAGCCCAGCCCGGACTGTTCGACGATCTTGCGGACCAGCGAAAAGCCGTTGGAGTGCACGCCCGACGAGGCCAGGCCGATCACCGCGTCGCCCGCTTCGATATCCTTGCCCGGCAGCAGCGTCCCGCGCTCGGCGGCGCCCACCGCAAAGCCCGCGAGGTCGTAGTCGCCGTCCGTGTAGAGCCCGGGCATTTCGGCGGTCTCGCCGCCGATCAGGGCGCAACCGGATTCCCGGCAGCCCTCCGCAACGCCAGCCACGATCGCCGCGGCCGCTCCCGGATCGAGCTTGCCGCAGGCAAAATAGTCGAGGAAGAACAGCGGTTCGGCGCCCTGCACCACGAGGTCGTTGACCGACATCGCCACCAGGTCGATGCCGATGCCGCCATGGAGCCCGGTCTCGATCGCGATCTTGACCTTGGTGCCGACACCGTCGGTCGCGGCCACCAGCACCGGGTCCTTGAACCCCGCCGCCTTGAGGTCGAACAGGCCGCCGAATCCGCCGATTTCAGCGTCGGCTCCGGCCCGGGCGGTGGCGCGCACCATCGGCTTGATGAGGTCGACCAGGCGGTTTCCCGCATCGATGTCGACGCCCGAATCCGCGTAAGTGAGCCCGTTTTTGCGGTCGATCATGCTCAAATTCCAGTATGATGACGGCTGGTTACGAAGAATTCCGCGATCCTGCAATGGCTCGCCGGCACTTGGCGCATATTCCGTGCAGATGCAATCGGTTAGCCGGGGAAAACGACGATTTCATCATCATGGCTGTCACGTGGCGCCCCTTCTTGCGATCCGGGGCCCGATTTTGCGACGTTCGCCGTCGGCCATGTCCTCCGGCCCGTACGGAGCAAGCCGTTGCCAAGCCACGCCCGGCACCTCCGGTTTCGACAGCCACCAACCGTTACCGAAACAAGCTGCTCCGGTCGTGCCA
>CADEDX010000117.1:11618-14692 GCA_902826195.1 uncultured Bradyrhizobium sp.
TACCGCTCCAGCCAACGCGGATAGAAGACCCATACGAATAGCGCAGTACAAGTAGAGAAGGTCGATCGGGTTCCTTGCAAGGCAGGACACTTATTTCCTTCGATGTGAGCAATCTAGCTCACACCACTCAGCCCGCGAGGGTACATGCTGGATATATCACCGCTCCCGCGTAGCATGTGCCGGTGACTGAGAGTTCGGTAGCGCTCCCGCCCCACACTGGAGATCTGCTCATGGAACACTTTGTGCACATCCAAAACATTGCTCACTTTCGCAGGGTGCTCTCCGAAACGACCGACCCGACGAAGCAGCAAACCGTACTGAAGCTGCTCGCGGTTGAACTCGCCAGGCATCATCTGGATGAAGCAGTCCCGCGTCGCAGCGACTGACGCCATATCCCAGCGACGTATCGTTTCCTGCCCTCTCCGGGAGAACATTTCGATGGCAAGACATTTCTTGGCATTCAGCGCTTTCGTCGCGTTACTGTCGATTTTCGGCGCAACTGTAGCGCCCGCACAAACAACTCAATCTGCCAAGAGAGCCGACCCGCTCGCAACTATCCAAACGTCAATTATCAGAACAGTCGGTGCTCAGCCGAATACGGTTGAAGCCTTGAAGAGGGGCAATGTCCTGATCGTCACACGTGCAAACAGTAACATGAACGATGCCACCCATGAGGGTCGTAACAGCGAGGCAAAAGCCATAGCCTCTATCGTCAGCAAAGGTATCGGCACGAACACCAGATTCACGATGGTAAGCACCATTCGCGTCGAGTACATATCGCGCAAGCCTCCAGGTCGATCCGGCAAGGTGGTCGATACCGTCGAATTTCGGAAGGGCCCTGACGGCGTTTTTGATTTTCATCAAACCTGAGCACCTGACGAAACTCAGGTCTTCAAACCTTATCGCTTCTAACGATCCTCTCCCGGCGCTGCAGCCCGAGCGCTTTTGCGAATCTTCGTTGGCGCGCAATGTGGCGGAATCTCCCGCCCGCTTCGTCGGCCAAAGGCTAGGTTGAATGAGTTCGATACCTGTTGACCAGAGAGACGGGTCACCCCGGCTGGTTCGATCGCTTACACTCACGCATGCCGTTCTCTATGGGCTCGGCGTCACCATCGGGGCTGGCATCTATGTCCTGGTCGGCATCGCCGCAGGACGCAGCGGGATGCACGCGCCCCTGGCTTTTGTTGCCGCGGCCATTGCCATGGGATTCACTGCCGCAACATTCGCTGAATTGGGCACGCGCATGCCGGTCAGCGCAAGCGAAGCGGCGTACGTACAAGCCGCCTTCGGACGCAAGCGGCTAAGTCTCACCGTCGGCCTCCTTGTGGTCACAGCTGCGACCGTCTCGGCCGCGACGATCAGTGTCGGCAGCGCGGGTTACATCGCCGTGTTTCTGGGCATTCCCACGCCGTGGATCATTTCCGGCGTGGTTCTTTCGATGGGTATCGTGGCATGCCTGGCCACGGTTCAGTCCGTCACCTTTGCCGGCATCATGACGCTCGTCGAAGCGGGCGGACTCGTGCTCATCGTCGTGGCAGGCCTCGGGCATGGGACTGATGTCGTTACCCGCCTGCCGGAGATGTGGCCGTCAATTGGCGATGCGCCGGCCTGGATTGGGGTGGCCGGAACCGCGCTGATTGCGGTCTTCGCATTTATCGGGTTCGAACATCTTGTAAATATCGCAGAAGAGCTGAAGGAGCCGGGCCGCACCCTGCCTCGTGCGCTCTTCATGACCCTCGGTTTGACCGCGCTTCTCTATGCACTGGTTGTATGGATCGCCGTGACGGCTGTGCCGCCGCGAGAACTCGCGCAATCTTCGGCACCGCTTGCTCTTGTCTTCGAACGGCTGACCGGCATGCCACTCATGACCATGAGTGCAATCGCAATCGTTGCGACGCTTAACGGTCTCATCGTACACATCATCATGATCGCGCGGGTGATCTATGGCTTGGCTGACAACGGCAGCCTGCCAAAAGCGCTTGCGCGATTGAATCCTGCGACGTACACCCCTCTTCTCGCAACCGCGATCGGCGTAGGCGCCATTCTGCTGCTGGCGCTAGCTGTTCCGCTTGCAGGACTCGCGGACCTGACCGCGCGCTTCACGCTTGTCATTTTCGGCGTCGTGAACATCGCGCTGATCGTCATCAAAAGCAGGCATGAAGCGCCCCCGAGCGGGGCGTTCATTTGTCCGCGATGGGTGCCGTATGCGGGCCTGATTTCCAGCGTGCTGCTTCTGGCGATCGATCTGTTTCTCTAGCAAGCTGCAGTGATCCCGCGGCACCGTTCGACGGAGATTCCTGTTCGAACACCGGCTGCTTGCATGCGATAAGCACGGAGCGCGCCGCACGCGGGGTGCTTCGCTGGCTTGCGCCCGAAATAGGATGCCGAGGCTATTGGCGGGCTTGACGAGCGTCGCCCCACCCGACGCCTTGCCGCGCACCGCATGCAATCTCGTCCAGCTTGGTGTCTGGTGCCGTGCCCGATCAGCCGAGCAGAGAGCCGGCGCGGAAAACACAGGTCTGGAGTAGCCCCCGTGTCGGCGACCCCGTAGCCTGGGCCCGCTGTCCGCGGTCCGGGACCGATTGCGCTGGCAGCCCTGATCGATTGCGCCTTGCAGTCTGTTAGGGTTTGGTGAGCCATGCTAGGTTCCCGTTTCACAGATAACAAGCGGGAGGGCATTGCTGCGGCGTCATCGGGCTTCATTTTGGTAAGGATACAACATAATCCCGTGAGCGGGCACGAAACGGAAAGATTTGAAAAGTGGTTGCAGCACAGGTATTTTTGCAATTCTGTGAGACGCTGTGAAAGCCTTTGAAACGTCGTCCGCCAGAAACTATGGTGATGAGAACCGGCCGATCCCGCCAAGGGCCGGATTTTGGCCGGGGGCCGGGAAGCGACCGAGTTGAGTATTCCGAATATCATTACGCTGGGACGCATCATCCTGGTGCCGGTCATCGTCTGGGCGATCGTTTCCAGCCAGATGGAAATCGCGTTTGCGATCTTCGTCATTGCCGGCGTCAGCGACGCCGTCGACGGCTTTCTCGCCAAGCGATTCAACATGGCGAGCGAACTGG
>CADEDX010000118.1:0-1182 GCA_902826195.1 uncultured Bradyrhizobium sp.
AGCGCTGGGCCTGGGATCGAACGGTCAGCACCATCAACACGAGCATGAAGCCGGAAACGACGATCAATTGGCCCCACGCCGCGCGCGAGAACGACAGCAGGATGGCCATCGAGATGATGCCGAAGGCGACCGCGCTGCGGAGCGACTTGCCGAACCGGTCGGTGACGACGCTTTGCAGCGCAAGCACCGCTGGCAGAATCAGGAACGCGCCGAGCACGTTTGGATCCTTGAACGTGCCGCGGGCGCGGTCATACAGCGTCAGCAGATCGCGGCCGCCGGGAACGAGGTTGAAATAGCCGGCAATGCCCGCGAGCGAGGCAATCACCGCGCCGACGACGAGGCCGCGGCGGAGCATGTCGAGCCGGACGGTGGTATCCTCCGAGATCACCATGGCGAACAACACGACGGTTATCGCCATGTACCAGGACGTCATGATCCAGTTCGGCACACTCGGCCGGTCGAACACGGCAACCGAACTGATGGTGTAGCCGATATTGATGAGGAACAGCAGCAGAAGCAGCGGAATGAATACCAGCCGCAACCGTAGCCCGGTTGCAAAGAAGATCACGGTGGCGAGGAGCGTGACGATCTCGTAGGGCGAGGGTTCGATGAAGACGATGGCGATCGATGCGCCGGCGAGCCATACCAGGGCGCGCTGCAGGGCCAGCACGCCGGGTGCCGCCGTCGCAGGCGCGTGGAAATTCCCGGCTGTTGCCGAATAGCTCATCGATTACTCACGCAAGTAAACTATTACTGGCCGCCATTCCGAGCGCAGCGAAGCAATCCATGGTGCCGCTTGGGGATAGATGGATTGCTTCGCTGCGCTCGCAATGACGGCGGCAATTTCATCCACTCAATACGCGTTCTCGCTCTTGGTCATCAGCGCTAGCGGCGTCTTGAGCAGGATGTAGAGATCGAACAGCACCGACCAGTTCTCGATGTAATAGAGATCAAACTCGACACGCTTCTGGATTTTCTCGTCGGTATCGACTTCGCCGCGCCAGCCGTTGATCTGCGCCCAGCCGGTGATACCAGGCTTGACGCGGTGGCGCGCGAAGTAGCCATCGACGGCCTCGTCGAACAGCCGGCTCTGCAGCTTGCCCTGCACGGCGTGCGGGCGCGGGCCGACCAGCGATAGGTTGTTCTTGAACACGACATTGAAGAGCTGCGGCAATTCGTCGA
>CADEDX010000118.1:1192-14483 GCA_902826195.1 uncultured Bradyrhizobium sp.
TCGAGACTGGTCTTGCGGATGAAGCGCCCGACGCGGGTCACGCGCGGGTCGTTCTTTGTCACCACCCTGGAGGCGGTCGGATCGGCCTCATGGTGGTACATCGAGCGGAACTTGAACACGTCGATACGTTCGTTGTTGAAGCCGAAGCGCTTCTGGCGGAATAGCACCGGTCCCGGGCTGTCGAGCTTCACCGCGAGCGCGACCAGACCCATCACGGGCAATGCCAGCATCAGGATTGCAAAGCCCACAACGTGGTCGAACAGCCACTTGATCACCAGGTCCCAATCGGTGATCGGTGCCTTGAACACGTCCAGCGTCGGCACCTTGCCGAGATAGGAATAGGAGCGGGGACGGAAGCGCAGCTTGTTGGTATGGGCCGACAGCCGGATATCGACCGGCAGCACCCACAGCTTCTTCAGCATCTCAAGGATGCGGGTCTCGGCAGATATCGGTAGCGCGAACAGCACGAGATCGATCCGGGTGCGCCGCGCCAGTTCGAGGACATCGTCGACCTTGCCAAGTTTCGGACTGCCGGCGCAGGTATCCATGGCGCGGTCGTCGTTGCGGTCGTCGAAGACACCGAGCACCTTGATGTCCGAATCCTCCTGGATTTGTAGGGCCCGGACCAGATCTTCGCCGTTATCGTCCGCGCCCACGATGACGGTGCGGCGATCGAGCCGACCCTGACGGGCCCAGCGGCGTACCAGCGAGCGCAAGAGCATCCGTCCGGCGAAAAGTGCGGCCAGTCCGGTGATGAAAAACGCCGTAAGCCAAATCCTCGAAATTTCGCTGCCGAGCTTGACGATGAAAGATACGCCGATGAACAGCAGAAACACGAATGTCCAGGATGAGATCATCCGGGTCATCTGGCGCAGATGGCCGCGAAACAGCTGAACCTGGTATAGATCAGCAGCCTGGAAGCTGATCACGGCCGTCGCGGCCACGCCCAGGATCGCCGCGATAAACTCCCACGCAAAGCTGTTGAGCGGCACGACGTATCCGAAATAGAGCGCGATGCCGATCGCGGAGAGGGCTACGAAGTCGATGATGCGAACCACACCGGCGATCACGATCGGCGAATAGGCGCGCCCGACCTTCTGGTTGCTGACGGCAATGGCGGCCGGCGTAAGCCTGCGGCGTCGTTCGAGCGGCGGCTGACCTGCGGTGGCGGGCATCGCCGCCGTCGCCGCGGCGTCGAGCATCGACTGTGCGTTAATCGTTTCCACTGGTCCACGTCCGTTCTGGAAGCATGCACATAAGAACGTGCCTGCCGTGCGGAATTACCCACCAACGGCTTAGGGGACAAATCGGAAGAAACGGTTACGTCGGTAACGTACGGTTAACGGTTTCCAAACGCGTCGCGGTAGCCGGCGCACACGCCTTCGACCATCGCCTTCTGCGAAAAATGCATGAAGATTCGCTCGCGCAGCGATTTGGCGCGCTCACGCGTTGCGGCCAGGTCCTTCAGTGCGGCTGCGATAGCGTCGGCCATGGCAGCGGTGTTACCAGGCGCAAACAGGGCGTCGCCATGCTCACCGAAAATCTCGGGGATGCCGCCGACATTGGCGGCGACCATCGGAATGCCGGCGGCGGCGGCCTCGATCACGACATAAGGCATCGAGTCTCCGCGGGAAGGAACCACCAGCAGCGAGCCCTTGGAAAAACCGTAGCGCGCTTTGACGTGGCCGATGAACCGCACGGCCTCGCCAAGGCCGAGCCTTTCCACCTGGGCCTTGATGCTTGCGCTTTCTTCGCCGTCGCCGGCAAGCGTGAGCGTCACCGGATGTCCGCCGGCGCGCAGCTTCGCCACCGCGTCGATCAGCAGGTCGGCACCCTTGATGCGGCGGAACTCGCCGACACAGATCAGGTCAGTGGCGTCGTTGGCCTTCACGACCGGATCGAACTCAACTGCAGTGACGCCGTTGAAGACGCATTTTACCAGTCCCTTCGGCGCGCCGATGGTGCGCTGATAAGTGTCGCGCGCGAAGGCGCTCTCGAACAGGAACAGGTCGGTATGGTTCATCAGCGCGCGCTCGATACGGGCGTAGATGCTGCCCTTCAGCGTCGACAGCGGATAGTGCAGCGAACCGCCATGCGGCGTGTAGACCCGGATCCTGTCGCGGGAAGCGGTCTTCAGACGCATGTAGGTGCCGGCCTTGGCGCCGTGGCCGTGCAGTACGTCCGGCTTCAGTTCGCGGATCATCCGCTGGAATCGGGCCCATACCAAAACATCGCTCGGCAGCGGTTCGCGGCGGATCGCCGTGCGGTGAACGCCGAGCTTAAGGCGCGGGGCGATTTCCGCTAGCGCCTGCTCGGCGCGTTCGCCGCCGGTGAGGCTGTCGGCGATGATGCCGACGTGGTCGCCGCGATCGACCTGGCCGTTGGCGAGATCGAGGATGTGACGAAAGATGCCGCCGACAGGCGCGCGCGTGGCGTGCAGGATCCGAAGCGGCTGACCATCGACAAAAGGCATGATCAGAACCAGCGCGCGCCAGCGAGGACGCGCACAGAAATCAGACGTAAGGGAGAGGGTACGCCTCGCATCACGAATCCCGAAAAATTTATCGCCCGATTAAGGCCTTCGATGGTTAACAAAAAGTGACGGTATGCCAATAGCCGGTCTTCGCGGCCGGCGAAATAGGGCGAATTAACCCAGCGGCAATCATAATGGAGTGTACTTGCCCGCGGGCTTGGGTGGACCGGCAGTTGGCGTCCGGGGGAGTTTGCGATGCGTTTGGCGTTCTGGCGTGCAGGCAAGGACGAGCCGGTGGTGCAGCGGGTGGTGGCCAGGCCTGCGGCGTTGGCGGCGGAGCCTGTCGCCACATCTTCATTTGCCCCCTCATCCGGCGATCTCGATCTGCGGGCGCTCGGCCATGCGCTGATGCGCAAGCGAAGCTGGATCATCGTCCCGACGGTGTTGGCTCTGGTGGGATCGCTCACCGCGGTCAACATGATCACGCCACGCTTCAAATCCGAAGCGCGCATTCTGGTCGACGGGCGCGAGAACGTGTTCCTGCGGCCCAATGGCGAACGTGGCGAGGAACGCAGTGCGCTCGACGCCGAAGCCGTCACCAGCCATGTGCAACTGGTGCAGTCGCGCGATCTCGCCCGCGAAATCATCAGGAAGAACAGGCTCGCCGAACTTCCGGAATTCGACCCGGTGTTGCGTGGTGCGTCGCCGATCAAATCGTTGCTGGCCTTGATCGGCATCGGGCGCGATCCGTTTTCGCTCACCCCAGAAGAGCGCGTGCTGGAGGCCTATTACGAGCGCTTCACGGCCTATGCGGTCGACAAGTCCCGCGTCATCGTTATCGAATTCCAGTCGCGCGATCCCGATCTGGCCGTCCGCGTCGCCAACTCGATTGCGGAAGGTTATCTGGTGCTGCAGCAGGACGCGCGGCAGGACCAGGCAAAGGACGCGGTCAAATTCTATACCGGCAGGATCGACGAGTTGCGCAAGGAGGTTTCTCAGGCCGAATCGCGGGTCGAGGATTTCCGTTCCAAGTCGAGCCTGTTCGTCGGCACCAACAACACGACGCTGTCCAACCAGCAGATGGGCGAGCTCAACACCCAGCTCAATAACGCCCGTGCATTGAAGTCCGACGCGGAAACCAAGGCGCGGCTGATCAACGAGATGCTGCAGAGCGGCCAGCCGATTGAGGCCTCCGAAGTCCTCAACTCGGAGCTGGTCCGTCGGCTCTCCGAACAGCGGGTGACGCTGCGGGCGCAATTGGCTGAACAATCTTCCACGCTGCTCGGCGGCCATCCCCGCATCAAGGAATTGAAGGCGCAGCTCGCCGATCTAGATCGGCAGTTGCGCGAGGAAGCGGGCAAGGTTTCCCGTTCGCTGGACAACGACGCGCGTATTGCCGGCGGCCGGGTCGAAAGCGCCATGGCAAGCCTCGAACAGTCGAAGCGACAGGCGTCCTCGAACAATGGCCAGGACGTTCAGCTCCGCGCGCTCGAGCGCGATGCCAAGGCCAAGCGTGACCAGCTGGAATCCTTTCTTGCCAAGAATCGCGACGCGAGCGCGCGTGAAAACCTCGAGGCGACGCCGACCGACGGCCGCATCATCTCGCGTGCCACGGTTTCCAATACCCCGGCCTATCCGAAGAAACTGCCGATCGTGCTGATCGCGACGCTGGCGACCTTGCTGCTGACCTCGGGCGCGATTGCAACCGGCGAGCTGTTGCGCATGACGGCGCCGCCGGCCCGCCATGCGATCGCGCAGGAAGTAGCATTCGAGACGGCGCCGGCAATCGTTCCGGTCTCCGTGCCGGAACCCGTGCGCGCGCCGGCCCTCGTGCCCGAGCTTGCGCCCGCACCGCCCGTCGCTGTCGTCGAGACCGCGGAACCGGAACTGATCGAGCCTGTGATGGAATGTCCGCGGATCGGTTCCGTGCCGGAAACCGGCGAAGCCCAGGAAGTGGCGGATACGCTCATCATTACGGGGGCACACAAGGTGACGGTGCTCGGCACGGCATCCAGCGACGGCATCACCCTGACGACGCTGACGCTGGCGCGGCTGATGGCGCGGCAGGCAAAAGTCGTGGTCGTCGATCTCGTGGGGTCGTCCCCGACGATTGCCGCGATGTCGTCCGATCCGGTCGCGCCCGGCCTGGCCGAGCTGATGGAAGGGCAGGCGTCGTTTTCGCAGATCATCACAAAAGACCGACAGTCGCGCGTTCACCTTGTCAGCGCCGGACGTCCCGGCTTTGACCGCGCGCACCTGCAGTCGCCGCGCTTGACGCTTGCCATCGATGCGCTGCTGCGGGCGTACGAGCATGTACTGCTGGATGCCGGCGCGGCCTCCGACCTGCCGGCCGAACTGCTAACGTCACAGGCGCAGGCGGTGGTGGTGCCCGAAGCCTCAATGCCGCAGGCGGCGCGCGACGAGATGTGCGACCAGCTCAGGGCGGTCGGCTTCCTGGAGGTGACGATGCTGAGCCGGCCGTGCGAGGCGTTGGATGCAGTCGAACTGAGTCCACGCTTCGTGGCGGCGTGAGGGAATCGGTAGGGTGGGCAAAGCGCAGCGTGCCCACCATCTCGCAACACGTGCGCTGATAGATGGTGGGCACGTCGCTGCGCTCCTTTGCCCACCCTACACTTTGATGCTGACTCAGCTGAACGCGTTGCGCAGCTTTTGCGCCATCTCCAGCAGCGCCGGATTGTGCTTCACCAGCCGCTTGGTGCGGTTGAGGCCGGACATCAATCCGGCGGCGAGCTTGCCGCGCTGGCTGAGCGGGATAAAGCTGTCGAAGATCGGCTCGTCGCCCTTGCAGAACAGCCGCTTGTAGTCGTCGGATCCGATCCCGAGGTCAAGCGCGCGATAACCGTTTGCGGCGTAGTGATCGATGATGTCGCGCATCAGGATCAGGCCGGGGCTGTATTTCGAATTCGCCGACATCGTGTAGGTATTGAACATCATCGAGAAGCGATGGTCGTCGGCGACGCCGGCAAAGATCGCGATCACTTCCTCGTCGCATTCCAGCGCGTGGATGTCGATGGCGTGTCCGCCGCCGGCAAGCGGCGCTGTGCAGGCGCTGCGGACAAATTCCTCGATGCCGGGGTCTGCGAACACGATCGGCAATTTCTGTTCGGCCATTCGCTGCGGCTTGACTCGGAAGAACCAGTCGAGCAGCCGCGTGATGTCCGCCTCCGACGACGCGATGTGACTGCGATAGCCGGGCAGCGATTGCAGCTTGCGCTCCTTGCCCTTGAGGCGGCGGCGGAACGAGTTGCTGACCAGCGCCGTGGGTGCAGCACCTGGCTCCATGGCCAGCAGCGGGCAGTCATTGGCGGAAGGCTGGTGTGGCAGCAGGGCGAGCGGATTGGGCAGGTCGCGCCAGCGCAGCGGTTGCTGGTGCAATGTGAGGACATCGGCTTCGGATCGCTGCGCGATCGCTGCGATCAGGTGGTCGAGATCGGCCTGCGTCGCGCTTGCGGCGAAATCGCGATCGACCAGCGCCATGTTGAAGGTGGAGTGCTTGCCGCCCATGAAGCCGGCGCAACGCGCGCCGTAGGCATGCCGGAGCGCGAGCGGGAGCAGCAGCAGCGGACGGCGCTCGGCGTCGTAGGCGATCACGATGAAGGGAACGAGGCCTTCGCGCTCGCCGACCTGCCGCTGCCAGGCACTAAGGAAGTCGAAGCGCTGATACGGCGTGTAGGAAGTCTTGTCAGTTTCCAGGCTGCGCCAGACACTTTCCGCGGCGCTGAGCTCATGGACGATGTCGATGCGGCCCGCTTTCGACCACGCATTTGCATCCGCCGTGCGGTCTTCAATCGCGGCAGCCATGGTCATCGCAGAGCCCGTGTTATATGAATTCGTTTACAATTTGCGGCTTTGGCCGACCTTCGCAGGGAAATGTCAACAAAGGGTAATACCATGCGGTCGCGACGGGGGCGCGCGACCGCATGGTTGAAGGCGGGACGGTGGCGTTGGATATGGGATTTTGGCGGCGGGTCGGGATGGAGCTCGCCTTTTTCAGCGGCTACGCAAGGCTGAGGGAACGCAGCAGAGGTGGCGCCGGCGTCATCCTGCGGTTCGAGCGCGTCCGCCCGCGCAACGCTCGCCCGTTTCAGCCGAACCGACGGCGCGAGATCACACCTGAATTTCTCGAGCGGACGATCCGCGCGTTGAAGCGCTGGAACTTCGATCTGGTCACGATGGACGAGGTGTGCCGGCGAGCGGTCACGCTGCCGACGGCCAACCGTTTTGCCTGTCTGACGTTCGACGGCGGCAGCAAGGATGTCATCACGCAGGCCTGGCCGGTGCTGTCGAAGCACGGCGTGCCCTTCACCGTTTACCTGCCGACCGCGTTTCCCGACGGGATCGGCGAAGCCTGGTGGCTCGCGCTGGAGGACGCGATCGCGCGCGAGCCGCGCATCAGCCTGATCATCGACCGCCAGGAGCGGCGATTCGCGACCGGCACCGTGGCGGAGAAGCATGACACGTTCGAATTTCTGGCGAGCTGGCTGCGGACATTGCGGCCGCCGGATCTGTCGTTCGCGATTCACGACCTCTGCAAGCGCTACTCTGTCGACCTCGCACGCTTGTCGCGCAGCGCATCGATGGACTGGGACGATCTGGCAAAACTCGCCGCCGACCCGCTGGTGACGATCGGCAGCGCCACGGTGAACTATTACGCGCTGGCCAACCTGAAGGAGACCGACGCGCGGCGCGAAATGACCATGGGCAAAGCGGTGGCGGAAACGGCCTTGCACCGTTCCGTCAGCCATTTCGCCTATCCGTTCGGCGACCCAAAATCCTGGCGCCGCGCGGATATGGTGATGGGGCAGGAGGCTGGTTTCGCCAGCGCGGTATCGACGATCTCGGGCGTTATCGAGGCCAGCGGATATACCAATCTGCACGCGCTGCCGCGGATCGCCTGGGATGGGCGGCTGGGCTCGCTGCGCCTGATGCGCGTGATGCTGTCAGGGATCATGTTTCCGCAGGCCCGGAGCCCGGATAATTTGGTTTGATCAGGCCACCCGGTCCGGCCGCGACATCCAGCTCACGATCGGCATCGCCGGCAGCACCCATCCGAGCCCGGCCACGACATAGAAGATCGCCTGCAGCAGGCCGGAATTGGCCAGCCACGGCGTCTGGGCGATGGTCATTCCCATCAGCGACCACACCACGACCAGCACCAGCAGGGCGATGGTTCCGAAGAATTTGCGGGTGCGTATCGTCATGGCGGTTATGCGGACCTTTGGGCGGGTTGCGCGCGGGAAGGGTCGGACTATAAGGGGCGCGCTGATGCAATCAAGCGCGCCGTCGGGACGCGCCAAGATGGGTTTCATGACCACTGGTTCCGCACAACAGGGCCCGTATCACGGGGCCGTCAAGGGGTGGCTGACCGTCGTGGCCGCGCTGATCGCGATCATGGTGCTGGTCGGCGGGGCGACGCGGCTGACGGAATCCGGATTGTCGATCGTCGAATGGAAGCCCGTCACCGGGACGCTGCCGCCGCTCAGCGAGGCGCAGTGGCTGCAGGCGTTCGAGGGCTACAAGGCGATCCCGCAATACCGTGAGCTCAACGCCGGCATGAGCCTTGCGGAGTTCAAAACCATCTTCTGGTGGGAATGGGGCCATCGCCTGCTCGGGCGCGTGATCGGCGCGGTGTATCTGCTGCCGTTCCTGTTCTTCCTGTGGCGCGGCGCTCTCAGTGCCGAGCTGAAAACGCGGCTGTGGGTGATCTTTGCGCTCGGCGCGCTGCAGGGCGCGGTCGGCTGGTGGATGGTCGCGTCGGGCCTGACGCAGCGTACTGAAGTCTCGCAGTACCGGCTGGCGACCCATCTCACACTGGCGCTGATCATCTTCGCCTCCATCGTCTGGACGCTGCGGCGGATGGAGCCGCATCCGCCGATTGCCGTTCCCGGGCGTTTGAAATTCACAGGTGTCGCCTTGCTCGGCCTGACGTTCGTCCAGCTCTATTTCGGGGCGCTGGTCGCAGGCCTGCGGGCGGGGAGGGTCTACAATACGTGGCCCGAGATCGACGGCGCCTTCATTCCGTCCGCCGCGCGGCTGTGGTTCGAGCAGCCATGGTGGCGCAATCTGTTCGACAATACGTTGACGGTACAGTTCGAACACCGCATGACCGCCTATGCGCTGCTGATCCTGGCGGTGTTTCACGCCGCCGACGCCATGCGGTCGCGGGCCGGCAAAGCCTTTGTCGGCGGCGCGTGGGCGTTGGTGGCTGCGATTATCCTGCAGGCCGCGCTCGGCATCCTCACGCTGCTGCACCAGGTACCGATCGACTTGGCGCTGGCGCATCAGGCGGTTGCGATCGTGGTGCTGACGCTTGCCGTCTTGCAGACCGATCGCCTGATCGCACGCCGGCCAGCGCATGACGGGCAAGGGCTAGTGGCGCCGCTCGGCCAGCCCGGCTGAAATGGAGCAATTCTAATCTGCGGGTGTTTTTGCAAGTGCCCGATTTGCCGCGGATTTTCGCTGCATGACGCCCCTGACGCGTTTGTGTGGGGCAGCGGCGCTTTACTTGGATCGTTAGGGCGATACAACGAGCCAAAATAGGTTCGCCCCATGTCCTCAGCGTTCGTCCAGGCCGCCGTCATCCTGCTCCGCGAGGGGCTCGAAGCCATGCTCGTGATTGCTGCGCTCGCGGGTTACCTCACCAAGGCCGGGGCCGCGCATCGCGTCCAGGCGCTGTATGGCGGCGCGCTCCTTGCCGTCGGCGCCAGCATCATCGCGGCCTGGGTGTTTGCGGTGTTCAATTCGGGCGACCACAGCGACGTGCTGGAAGGCGTCATCATCCTGTTTGCTGCCGCCCTGATGCTCTATGTCAGCGGCTGGCTGATCGTGAAGCAGGATCCGCGCGGCTGGCAGGACTATCTTGCGCACAAGGCGGATTCCGCGCTGTCGCAGGATACGGTGTGGGCGGTCGGCGCGCTGGCCTTCTTGGCGGTGTTCCGCGAAGGCGCCGAAACCGTGCTATTCATCAACGCGCTGGCGTCGGCCGAAGGCGGCTGGAGCGCTGGCCTGTTCGCCGGCCTGCTGGCCGCGACCGCAGGCCTCGCCGTGCTGTTCTATTTCATCAACCTGATTGCGCGAAAGCTGCCGCTGCGGCCGCTGTTCATCGTCACCTCGGCGTTCCTGTTCGCTATGGCCATCAAGTTCATTGGCGAAGCCGTGCAGGAGTTTCAGGAACAGGCGATCATCACCGTCACCGAGGTCAAGGGCTCGGCCTTGCTGAGCGCGATCGGCCTCAATCCTTCGATGGAGGCCCTGACGATCCAGGGCCTGGTGATTCTGGCTGCGCTGGCAGCCTATTCGGTGGTCCAGCGCAACAGCCGCCTGATGCGCGAGAGCAAGGTCGAGGCGCATCCGGCCGAGTAATCCGCCGCGCTAGGCTGCCTGCCGGTTGAGATCGAGATAGTCCAGCCCGAAATCGAGCGCGGCGGCGCTGTGGGTGAGCCAGCCGGCCGAGATCAGGTCGACGCCGGTGGCGGCGATCGCCTTGGCGGTCTCGGCCGTGATGCGGCCGGAGGCTTCGGTGATCGCCCGGCCGGCCGTCATCGCCACGGCCTTGCGCAATTCGTCCACCGTCATGTTGTCGAGCAGCACGGCATTCACGCCGATCGCCAGCGCCTGTTCGAGTTGCGACAGCGTGTCGACCTCGACCTCGATCTTGACGAGGTGGCCGGCATGCGCTTTTGCCCGTTCGATCGCAGTCCTGACGCCGCCGACCAGTGCGATGTGGTTGTCCTTGATCAGGATGGCGTCGTCGAGCCCAAAACGGTGATTGCTGCCGCCGCCGGCGCGGACCGCGTATTTTTCCAGCGTGCGCAGTCCAGGCGTGGTCTTGCGCGTGCAGACGATGCGCGCCTTGGTGCCTTGCGCCGCCGCCACCAGCGTGGCCGTTGCGGTGGCGACGCCGCTGAGATGGCACAGGAAGTTCAGCGCGGTGCGTTCGCCGGTCAACAGCCCGCGCGCAGGTCCCTCGATGGCGGCGATCACGTCGCCGGGCGCCACCACGCAGCCGTCCGGCCGCTCGGCGGTGAGGCGGATGGCGGAATTGACGAGTTGAAACGCGGACCGTGCGATGTCCAACCCGGCCACCACGCCGGGCTGGCGCGCGCGAAGTACGAGCGAGGCCGTTTTGTCGGCCGGAACGATCGCATCGGCCGTGATGTCGCCGGCGCGTCCGAGGTCTTCGAGCAGCGCGGTACGAACCAGCGGTTCGTACATCAGGGGAAGAAGCGGGGTAAGCGTCATGGCTGGGCACTCCCGATAGATTGATATCCAGTGTCGACGAGATCGCCCGCGGCGACGAGCGCGTCCGCCAGCGAGATGAAGGGCGGCGCCGCCACGGGCAGGGCGTCCGGAAAATCGTTGCGGAAATGCCCGCCACGGCTTTCCTCGCGCCGCCAGGCGGCGACTGCGATCATCAGTCCGACCAACGCGGGACTCAGGCCGCTGGCGAGCGGATAGAGGCCACGAATCGCGCGTTCGATTCCATGCCGCTCGCGAAGCACGCCGAGGCCTTGCGACAGGATAGGCCGCACCGCCGAAGGATCGGCAGCAGCGGGTAGCATGCTGGTGGCGCGTGCTTTCAACGGAGCGGCTCGAGCCGAGGACGCTTTCCGCTACCCATTGCGCGCAGACGATCGCTTCCATCAGCGAATTGCTGGCGAGCCGGTTGGCGCCGTGCAGCCCGGCGCGGCTGGCTTCGCCGCAGGCCCACAGGCCGTCCACGGTGCTGCGGCCCTGGATATCAACCGCGATCCCGCCCATGTGGTAGTGCACCGCCGGCCGCACCGGAATCGGATCGGTCGCGGGATCGATCCCGGCCATTTTGCAGAATGCGGAAATCACCGGATAGCGCTTCGAAAATTCCGCGCCCGGATGTTGCCGCGCGTCGAGGAAGACGCGATGTCCTTGCGCGACGGCGCCATACGGCGCGGGCGACGATATCGCGGGGCGCGAGTTCGGCGCCGGGCTGATCGGCCATGAAGCGCTTTCCGGTGTCGTCGATCAGGATCGCGCCATCGCCGCGCACCGCCTCGGTTACCAGCGGCATCGGCCCCGACGGCCCGTCGAAGGCGGTCGGGTGAAACTGGATGAATTCGAGATCGGCGAGTTTGGCGCCTGCGCGCGCCGCCAGCGCCAGTCCCTGGCCAAAACAGCCGGCCGGGTTGGTGCTATCCTGAAACAGCCCGCCGATGCCGCCCGTTGCGATCACGACACGGCCGGTATCGATAGTCAGTGGCCCCTGCGCATTCACCGCGAGCACGCCCTTGATGGCATTGTCCTCGACGATCAGGCCGCGCGCCTCGACGCCTTCCAGCAAGGTTACCGACGGACAGCGCCGCACCGCTGCGATCAACGCGCGCATGATCTCGCGGCCGGTGCCATCACCGGTGGCGTGCACGATGCGATTGCGGCCGCGCGCGGCTTCCAGGCCGAGCCGCCATCCGCCATCCGCCCGCCGGTCGAAGGCGACGCCAAGTTGGGCGAGATGTTCGACCGCCGCCGGCGCCGCATACACGATACGGCTTGCGACGGCTTCGTCGCACAGCCCGGCGCCCGCGGCGAGCGTGTCGGCGAGGTGCAGGGCAGGGGCATCGTCCTCGCCCATCGGCGCGGCAAGCCCGCCCTGCGCCCACAGGCTCGAGGCGTCCGCGCCGAGCGGCGCCTTCGACAGCAGCACGACCGGCTCGGGCGCCATTTGAAGGGCCGTCATCAAGCCTGCGGCGCCGCCGCCGATAATGACGGGACGGTTATTGAGCATTGAAATCTCCGTGCTCATAGCGCCAGCATCCTCTCGACGGCGCGCCGTGCAGGGGCGGCAATGGCGGGATCGATCGTCACCTCGTGCCGGCCGGTCTCCAGTGCGTGGCGGATGTTCTTCAGCGTGATCCGCTTCATGTGCGGACACAGATTGCAGGGCCGGATGAACTCCACGTCGGGATGGAGCACCGAAACATTGTCGCTCATCGAGCATTCCGTCAGCAGTACGACGCGCGGTGGGCGCTGCTGGAGAACGAAGTCGGACATCGCCGCCGTCGAGCCTGAGAAGTCGGCTTCCGCGACCACGTCGGGTGGGCACTCCGGATGCGCCAGCACCGTCACGTCAGGGTGGTTTTCCCGCAACTGCCTGACGTCTTCGGCGGTGAACAGCTCGTGTACCTCGCAATGGCCTTTCCACGCGATGATCTTCACGTCGGTCTGTGCGGCGATGTTCTGCGCGAGATATTCATCCGGCAGCATGATGACGCGCTCGGCGCCGAGTGACTGCACGACCTTCAGCGCATTGCCCGAAGTGCAGCAAATATCCGACTCCGCCTTCACAGCGGTGGTGGTGTTGACGTAGGTGACGACGGGGACGCCGGGATAGCGCTGCCGCATCAGCCGCACGTCTCGCGCCGTGATCGAATCGGCGAGCGAACAGCCCGCCGAAAGGTCCGGGATCAGCACGGTCTTGTCCGGGTTCAGGAGTTTTGCCGTCTCGGCCATGAAGTGCACGCCGGCCAGCACGATGATGTCGGCATCTACCTTGGTGGCCTCGCGCGCCAGCGAGAGGCTGTCGCCGACGATGTCGGCGACGCCGTGGAAGATTTCAGGCGTCTGGTAGTTGTGCGCGAGCACGACCGCGTTGCGGCGCCGCTTCAGCCCGAGGATGGCATCGACGTCCTCGGCGAAGGTGGCCCATTCCGGCGGCGGGATCACCCGCTTGACCCGGTCGTAAAGCGCCGTGGAGCCCGTGCGTGCATTCAGGATGGAATTCGCCATTTATACTCTCCATGAGTATATATTGGCTTATACTTATCC
>CADEDX010000119.1:0-10814 GCA_902826195.1 uncultured Bradyrhizobium sp.
GGTACCGCTCGCGACGGCCTTCTTCGGGAGCTGCCCGCTCTACACCGTTCTGGGCATTTCAACCTGCCCCGTCCGCCAGTAGATCGGCGGATGAGCCCTAGCCGCCGGGATCAGTGGCGAACATAGTCGCCGGGTGCGTCGGCCAAACCCTTGCTTGCGCCGGCTCCTATCCGCGGCGGCGCCGATGGCTCGCCGGACTGTGCGGACAGCCACTTCGTCCATTCCAGCCACCACGAGCCTTCGACGGATGGAACCGTGTTCAGCCATTCGTCAGGACCGGTATAGGTGGCGTGCGCTGCCTCGGTCTTGATCCGGTAGGTGTGCCCGGCTTCGCCGGGTGGCGCCACGATCCCTGCATTGTGGCCACCGC
Organism: uncultured Bradyrhizobium sp.; assembly: GCA_902826195.1. GTDB lineage: Bacteria > Pseudomonadota > Alphaproteobacteria > Rhizobiales > Xanthobacteraceae > Bradyrhizobium. The sequence continues at coordinate 371 of CADEDX010000119.1, forward strand.
TGGCGAGAACGAAGGTCACGTCGGCGTCGACTTGATAATGGACCTTGTAGACGGATTTCCACGGCGCGACGTGATCGCGCAACGTGCCGACGACGAACATCGGGATATGAATATCCGACAGCGATATCGGCTTGCCCTCGACAAGATATCGCCCTTCGGCCAGATCGTTCTTGAGGAACAGCTTGCGCAGATACTCCGAATGCATCCGGTATGGCAGGCGGGTGGCATCGGCATTCCAGGCCATCAGATCGCTCGGCGCCGCCCGCTTCCCCATCAGGTAATCGCGGGTCAGCCGCGACCAGATCAGATCGTTGGAGCGCAATAGTTGGAACGCACCCGCCATCTGCGTGGTATCGAGCACACCGCGCTCCCACATCATGTCTTCGAGGAACGCCACCTGGCTTTCGTTGATGAACAGCGTCAGTTCGCCGGCCTCGGTGAAATCGGTCTGCGCGGCCAGCAGACTGACCGACTTCAGCCGCTTGTCGCCGTCGCGCGCCATGGAGGCGGCGGCGATCGACAGCAGTGTACCGCCCAGACAATAGCCCAGCGCATGCACGCGGGCGTCAGGCACGATGGCGCCGATCGTGTCGAGCGCGGCGCCGACGCCAAGCTTGCGATAATCATCAAAGGCGATGTCGCGGTCGTCGGCATCGGGGTTGCGCCACGAAATCATGAAGACGGTAAAGCCTTCGCCCGTGAGAAATTTCACCAGCGAGTTCTGCGGCGACAGATCGAGAATGTAGTACTTCATGATCCAGGCCGGCACGATTAGGATGGGCTCCGGACGTACTGTTTCCGTGGTCGGCGCGTACTGGATCAATTCGATCAGACTGTTGCGGAACACGACCTTGCCGGGCGAGGTGGCGACGGTCTTGCCGACGACGAAATCGCCTGTCGGCACCGGACCGAGGCCGGCCGACGCCAGGCGCTCCCAGTCGCTGCAAAAATTCCGCCAGCCGCGCACGAAATTGTCGCCGCCGCTCTCGAACGTTTGACGCAATACCTCCGGATTGGTCGCGAAAAAATTGGAAGGCGACATCACGTCCAGCATCTGCCGGATCGAGAACTCGACGATGGACTCGTTCTGCTTCGACACGCCGCGCACGCCGGTCGCCGCATTGTGCCACCATTGTTCGCCGAGCAGGAAGGCTTGCGCCATCAGGTTGAACGGTTGCTGTTCCCATTCCGGCCGTCCAAAGCGCTTGTCCTGTGGCTGCGGCTTGATCAGCGACCACGGCCCCTGCCCCGGCGAGGAAAATCGCTGCGCCGCTTCGAGGACGCGCTTGGTGTCGATGATCCCTTCCTGGGCGATTTCCAGCCGCCGCTGCGGGGAAGCGGCCAGATGCGATAGCCAGTCGGCGTAAGCCAGCACCAACGCGGTCGGCGAAATGCCGCCGCTAAGGCGGGCCAGCATGGCATGCAGCGTCCGGTCCGCCCGATAGGTCTCGACCTCTTCGGGCGCCCGCGCATGCGATGACGCCTGCGGTTCTACCTGTGAATCGGCATTCCGGTTCTCGCCGACGCCCGCGTCAGCGCCACCGATCGGCGCGATCGCATCTAGCGCCGCTGGCAAGGTCGATTTCGTCTGCATGTTGCCCAGCCGGTCAGTTCGGCTCGCGACCGCTGATCAGGTTAGATGTGGCTGCGATCATCCGCTCGCCATGCCTGAACAGCCGCTCGGTGTCGCGGCGCATGAAGTCGAGTTGATGCTGACCGCATTCCTGGTACATCGTCCGGACGTCCTTGACCGAATGCGCGCCCGCCATTTTCGCGACGAACTCCGAGAGCAGGTGCGTTTCGGTCCGCGTCCGCTCCATCATCTCATCGCCGAAGAACACCATCTCTTCGAACAGGATCTTCTGGGCGCCAAGCATGAACTCGAGCGTGCTTTGATTCAGTTTGGTGGCTTCCGCATTCGCGACCGCCGGGGAGGAATCGGAAGCGATCCGCTCGGACAGATCTGACATGACAATCTCCCATCTCTGAATTTCCGCCCAAAGCATATCGGCCGGCCCGAAGCCGGACATTGAGGTGCATCAACCCGACGCCGTTGTCCGCTCAATGCGACATCAGCACCGGCACCGTCAGGCTGTCGAACATGCTCCGCGTCACGCCGCCCAGGATCCGCTCCTGCAGCCGCGAATGGCCATATCCGCCCATCACGAGCAGGCCCATATTGTTCTCGGCCGCGATCGACAGGATGGCGCCCTGAATGTTGCCGCGATCCGCCGTCAGCCGCTGCAGCCTGGCCGCAATGCCGCGCCGCAGGAGATGCGCGGCAAGCTGGTCGGAGGACGCCTCGCTTGTCTCCTCGTTGATCGTGATGATCGTCACCGCGTTCGCGCCCATCAGGAACGGTATCGCGTCGCGCACCGCGCGCGCCGCCAGGCGGCTGCCGTCCCAGGCGATGCCGACATGGTGCGCGTCCAGAGGTCCCTTATGGATATAGGGAACCATCAGCATCGGCCCGCCGGAATTGAACAGAATGTGCTGGGGAATCTCGTTGTCGTAGCTGGCGCGGGCGTCATCCGGCTGCAGCACGATGGTCATGTCGTATAGCCGGGAGAGCGCGGCGATGGTCTGACCGGCCTCGGCGGGAATGCACGCGAGCGTCCGCGTGCCGTAGGCGATCTTGGCCAGCTTGGCCTCGGTTTCGAACACCGCGATCGCGGCGTCGGCCCGCTCCTGGGCGCGCTCCTGTTCGGCGCCCATCACGGCGGCAACGGCGGCGCCGCCGCCCTCGACGATCATGCCGGCGGCGCCCATCGATTCATAGCCGATGGCGACGGCATCGAGATGCGAACGCCGCGCGATGGTCAGCGCGACAGCGACATCGACCACCGGCCGGACCGGCCGCTCGGAGGGAATATGAACCAGAATGTTCCTGAACATCGCCCGTCTCCCACGCGTTTGCGAGGACTCGCGGCCCCGCCTCGGGTTGCTGTCGGCAAGGTACAGGGCGCCTCAACGACTGAAGTTGACGCATGTCAAGTTCAAGGGATTCAGCAGGCTTCGGCGTGCCTGATATCGCGATAGGCAGCGGTAGCGGCGCTGAACAGCTTTTCCCTTTGACGGCGATAGCCCGGCGGCCGCTTCGCTTCTCGCTTGCCATTGCCGGCCGGTTGCAATTCGCCGGCAAGGTCAGCAAGGCGCTCGAGGTCGCGCATGTCGCCCAGGGCGCGCTGTAAGCGCTTGGCCGGTCGGTGCAGATGACGGCATTTGCCGTGACTCCACAGCGGGACGGTTTCCGTCAGCGCTTCAATCATGTAGCGGAAGCGCTTGGACTGGATCCGCAGCCGGTGACGGCGTTCCGTTCCCAGGTCTTCCAGGCGCTTGCCCTTGCGGACCAGTCGCGCATGCCAACGGTTGAGTTCGTCCGTACAATAGGATGGCAAGGCTTCGACATCCCTGCGCCGCTTTTGATGCTTCAGCCATGCGCCTTGTCTGGCCCAACGCGCCAAGCCTGCGATCAGGCGCTGCGTCCGGGCCGAACGCAGGCAGCGCGCCAGGCGGCGATGATCTTGCGCCTGGCGCTGTTCGAACTGCTCTCCGACCATCGCCCGCACCCATGCCCGGTATTTCTTCCGGCGCGCATATTCCGCGATGACATCGCTGTCGCGGGCGTCGCCGAGCGGCCCATTCAGCCAGGCGATCTCCTGCTTCAGGCGTTGCCATTCCGCATCGACGACAACAGGCGCGAAGAACACCACGGCGGAGCGCAACCGTGTGATCGCGACCCTGATCTGGTGCACGGCCTCGCTATCGCCGGCGCACGCGCCCGCGTGATGGGCCTTGATAGCGCCAACGGCGTCGAATGCAATTTTCTGGAATGCGCTGGCGCAATCGAGACGCGCCGCTTCAGCGGCCTTGCGCCGGGTTGAGGCCTCGTTCGATCGAACTCTCATCAACGCTCATCTGCCGCCGCGACAAGAACCGTACGGGCGCTGCGGAGCGACTGTTCCGGCGTTCCCGAGGCATCGATGATATGCCATTCCACCGCGCCGGTCGCGAACGTTTCCTGCTTCAAGGCGACGTCCTTTGTCGCATCGGAGGCGTCGTTCTTGCGTCGCGCGATCCGCGAAAGCCGCGTATCGAGATCGGCGGTCAGGAAAAGGCCAACGAAACGAATGCCGCGACTGCCTGCAAGATGAGCGATTTCGGCCCGTTCCGCCTCCTGCAGATAGGCCGCATCGAGCACGACCGGACAACCCTGCGCCAGCACCCGATGCGCGGTGCCCGAAAGCCTGTCGTAGACGCGCGCTGTGACATCGGCCTGATAGGCAGCCTCCGGCAGCGTCGTGGTCTCATCCACGCCGAACAGGTGCTTGCGGACGACATCCGAGCGGACAATGACCGCGCCGGGCGGCGAGCCGATCAGCCCCGCAAGTCCTCGGGCAAGCAGCGACTTTCCCGTCCCCGACAGCCCGCCGATCGCCACCAGGAGCGGCGGTTCCGGCACGATCAGCCGTCCCGCCAGGTCGAAATAGCGCTTTGCCTCCTGCCAGACCGCGTCATCGTTCCCCGCCTGCTCGCTCTTCATGAACAGCACATGCGCGCGGATCGCCGCCCGTACCGACAGGAACAGCGGCAGCAGCCGGAGGCCGTCGAGAGCTTCGTCACCTGCTCTCGCCAGGTAGCGATTGAACAGCTCGTTGGCCGCTGCGACCTGATCGAAATGGACGAGGTCCATCACCGTAAAGGCGAGGTCGTACAACACGTCCGTCGTGGCGATCACGGGGTCGAACTCGATGGCGTCGAACAGCAGCGGCCGGCCGTCGACCAACGCAATGTTGGCAAGATGCAGATCGCCGTGACAGCGGCGCACGTATCCCTGCCCGGCACGCTGTCGGAGCAGCGGCTGCAATGCCGTCGCGGCATCGCCGCTGGCGGCATCGAGCCGGTTAATGGCGGCGGGATCCAATCCGCGCACCGTCCGAAACTTTGCGGTGTTGCGTCCGATGATGGTGAGGATAGAGGCGAACCAACTCTCACCATCCGCCCGCAGCGCACGATCATGGGACTGCCAGATCGCATCGGCCACCGCCGTCGCAAGCGCCGGGTCGATCGACTTCGCCGCCGCGACGCGTTCGAGCGCCTGGGCGTCATCGAACCGCGTCATCTCGACCGCCCATTCCACGGGCGTTCCCACGCCATCGATTTCGAAACCGCCGTCCGCCTTGCGCGTAACGGCGACGACGCGCCGGTAGAGCTCAGGGGCGTTGCCGGCATTGACCCTCAGCTCTTCTTCGCAGGCGTGATGGCGCTTTTCCAATGTTGAATAGTCGAGGAACGGCAGGCGGCAGGCCCGCTTGACCTTCAGGACCCGATCGGCGCCGAGAAAGACCATGGAGGCATGGGTGTCGATGCGCTTGCCACCGCCCGCCGGCCCGAAGCTGGAACGGTCGAGAAACTCCAGCACCTGCCGCTGCAGGTCGACCTCGGTTGCCGCCTCTCTGTCGTTCATGGCAACAGCACGGCCGCGCCGGTAATCTGCCCGGCGCGCAGTCTGGCGAGTACCTCATTGGCCTCCCGCAACGGAAAGACGCTGGTGTGTGTCTTGATCCCCGCGCGCGCTGCGACGTTGAAAAACGCGATCCCGTCGCCGCGCGTCAAATTGGCGACCGACAGCAACTGCCGTTCTCCCCATAGGATGTCGAAGGGAAACGAGGGAATGTCCGACATGTGAATGCCGGCGCACACCACGCGCCCGCCCTTACGCACGGCGCGTAGCGCCAGCGGCACGAGGTCGCCGACGGGTGCGAAGATGATCGCAGCGTCGAGCGGCGCCGGGGGCGTGTCTTCGGAGGCCCCGGCCCACTCCGCGCCGAGCGATCTTGCGAGCCGCTGCGCCTCGACATCGCCCTTGCGGGTGAAAGCGCAAACGCTGCGCCCCTGCCAGCGGGCGACCTGCGCGATGATATGACCGGCCGCGCCGAAGCCAAAGATCCCGAGACGCTCTCCTTCGCCCGCCATCACAAGCGAACGCCAGCCGATCAGACCAGCGCACAGCAAGGGCGCGATGGCGACATCGTCGCCGGCCTCGCCGAGCAGAAAGCAAAAGCGCGCGTCTGCGACCAGATGCGTGGCAAAGCCGCCATCGCGCGTGTAACCGGTGAAGAGCGGGTGGTCGCAAAGGTTTTCCCGGTCGCTCCGGCAATAGGCGCACTCGCCGCAGGTATAGCCGAGCCAGGGAACCCCTACCCGCTCGCCGACTTGAAGCGAGGTTACACCAGGCCCCAGCGCTTCCACCCGGCCGACCACTTCGTGACCCGGCACGATCGGATAGGCAATGCTGGGCAACTCGCCGTCCACGACATGCAGATCGGTCCGGCACACGCCGCAGGCGGCAACCTTGACGCGCGCCTCTCCCGGCCCGGGAACCGGATCTTCCCGGGTCTCGAACCGCAGCGGTGCGCCGGGCCCCGGCAAAACCATGGCGTGCATCTCGTCCGATATCCTCACCTTGACCCAGCGCAACCTAGCCGGAGCGATCGCGTCGCGTTTGATCCTCATCAATCGCATCGATGCGCACTCTCCGTAACATGGCGACGTCGGCAGCGCCGCACCAGCCCCGCGGTGTTTCGCCAATTCCATGGAACAGGAGAACGTCACATGCGCGCGCACCAGATCATGACCGGGCCCGTCATCACGATCGCGCCCGACGCCACCGTCCTCGATGCCGCGAGAACAATGCTACAGCATCACGTCAGCGGGCTTCCGGTGGTCGATGCGGCAGGCAAGCTGGTTGGCGTCGTCTCGGAGGGAGACTTCATTCGACGCAGCGAAATTGGCACGCAGCGCAAGCGCGGCCGCTGGCTGAAATTCTTGCTGGGCACCAGCGCAACCGCCACCGATTACGTTCGCGAGAACGGCCGCAGGGTTTCGGAGGTCATGACCGGAGATCCGATCACGATCGCCGAAGATACGACCCTGGAAGAGATCGTGAAGACCATGGAGACCAATCACGTCAAGCGCCTGCCCGTGATCAAGGACGGCAAGCTGGTCGGGATCGTCTCGCGTGCCAACCTGCTGCAGGCCGTTGCCGGCCTCGCCCGCGACGTCCCCGACCCGACCGCCGACGATGACCACATCCGCCGCCGCATCATCGCCGCGATCGAGAAGAACGACTGGAGCCCGTTCGGGCTCAACGTCATCGTGCGCGACGGCATCGTCCATCTCAGCGGCGTGATCACCGATGAGGGTTCGCGGCAGGCCTCGGTCGTGGCCGCGCAGAACGTCTCCGGGGTAAGGAAGGTTCACGACCACCTGTGCTGGGTCGACACCATGTCCGGCATGTATCTGGAATCGCCGGAAGACGCCGAGATGGCGAAGGCCGGTTAGCGGTCATCCAAAAAGCGGAAGCTCAATCCCCTCGCGACAGGTACGAAACGCGCTTGTCGCGAGGCTGATGCTCTGACAAGGAAATGGCGATAACGCGCGCTCAACCGTGCGCGGTCTCGGTGATCGCGCGCATGATGTCTTCCCGCGCGATGATCCCGGCCAGGCGCTGCGTGGCGTCCAGCACGGGAACGCTCTTCATCCGGTGGTCCACCATCAGTTGCAGCACCCGGGTCAGCTTGGTCGTGGGATCGACATAGATGAATTCCGGCGTCATCACATCCGACACCATCCGCGACAGCAGGTCGTCATAGGCGGGAACCATCCGGTGCGGGTTGAACGCAAAGCATTTCAGGAAATCGAAATTGCTGACCACGCCGACGATGTCATCGCCCTCGCGCACCGGATAGCAGTTGAAATCGTCGGCCTCGAACATCTTGTGGAGGTCGCGCATGGTGGTATCGCGCGTCACCGTCTTCACTTCGCGCGTCATGTACTGCCCGGCGGTCGCTTCGAGAAATCTATGCACGGGTTGCTCGCCTCTGCAGGTCGTTAACGGGACAGGAACGCGCAGCGCCGCGACTCGGTGGCAAGGTGGCGCGTCACGCCGCTGAGCGCCCATTCGCGGAATCGAGAGTGGCCGTAGGCGCCGGCAATCACGGTTCCCGCGCCGGTATGGGCCGCGATGTCCTCGATCTGGCCGATCACGCCGCCGGCCTTTTCGGGGACCAAGGTGTTCGCCGTGATGCCATGGCCACGCAGCCAGGCCGCCACGTCGGACACATGCGCGAGTGCGTCCGCGCGATGGCCCTCCTCTTCGGGAATTTCGGCGATCGTGACTTCCTTTGCCGCGGCCAGAATCGGCAACGCGTCGAATGTGGCCCGGCGTGCTTCGCGCACGTCCTTCCAGGCGACCAGGGCGCTTCGCATATCGAGCCATTCCACTGCGGGCGGCACCACCATGATCGGCCGGCCGAGCCGCATCAAAAGATCGCTCGGATCCGGCGCCGAGCATGGATCCACGAAGGTTTCCGAGCGGGCGCCGATCACAAGGATGTCGGCGGCTCTGGCCTGCTGCAGCAGATAGGGCACGGGCAACGCCCGGCTGGAACGCCATTCCACCGCCGTTGCGCGCTTCTCCACCCCAGCGCGAAATTCGGCTTCGAGCGCAGACAGCCGCTTCTCGACCGCCGCGGCTTCGTCGTCGAGGATTTGTTGCGCGAGCGCGCCTTCCGCGAAATACATTGGCGGCCTGAGGTCCGAAGCCGCAACGCCGATGATCCGCGCCCCAAATCGTTCGGCGATATCTCCGGTCACCCGAAGGCAGGCATTGTTGGGTCGGTCCAGCGCTAGGCCGACCATGACAGTTTTGTAGTTCATCATCTGCTCCACGCCCTGGGCGGCACGCCGTAGGGCCCTGCCCGCATGGTACATCCTAGACGCTCGGCCCGCCTTGACGCTGATCTACATCAAGAATCCACGCCGGCGGTCCAGGCGGCAGCATCGATCATGCGACGCGGACGGACGTCACGAACAGCAATAGAATGTGATATGTATCAATGAGATAGAGGCCGCTTGTAGCTTCCCACCACAGCGATTTCCCAGGCTCGAATTAATGCGGTATCTCAGCAAGAAGAGTTGCCTTGCAGGCGAGAGATGATTGACCCCGACCGCCCCTTTCGAGATCAAGACCCGCTCGACCAGAACGCCCGCAGCGGTGCTGAGGGATCGGGCGTCGGCGCCTGGGATCTGGAATTGTCGACCGGAAACCTGAGCTGGTCAACCGCCACGCGGAAAATGTTCGGCGTCGGACAGGATGCCCATGTTGACTACGATCTGTTTCTTTCGCTGCTCGATCCGCAGGACCGCGACCGCACCGCGAAAGCCGTACAGGCCTCGACCGTGAGCGGGTGCAATTTCGACGTGCAGTACCGGGTCCAGCGGGGTTCGGACGACGGTCACTGGGTGCGTGCGGTTGGCACGACCGTCAATGGCCCCGACGGCGCCCCAGCCAGGCTCAGCGGCGTCATGGTCGACATCAACCGCGAAAAACGCCTCGAAGACGCGGTCAGGACCCGCGAGCAGCATTTTCGCTCGATCCTGGACACCATCCCGGACGCGATGATCGTCATCGACGAACACGGAATCATGCAGTTCTTCTCCAGCGCCGCCGAACGGCAATTCGGCTACGAGGAAGCGGAGGCGATCGGGAAAAACATCAGCGAACTGATGCCGGAGCCGGATCGCAGCCGTCATGACGGCTACATCGCCCGCTACCTGAAGACGGGCGAACGGCGCATCATCGGCATCGGGCGTATCGTCACCGGCATGCGCCGGGACGGCACGAAATTTCCGATGCATCTCACCATCGGCGAGATGAATTCGGCAGGAAAGCCATTTTTCACGGGGTTCGTGCGCGATCTCACGGAACAACAGCAGACCCAGGCCCGCCTGCAGGAGCTGCAATCCGAACTGGTCCACGTCTCGCGTTTGAGCGCGATGGGCGAAATGGCGTCGGCGCTGGCCCACGAACTCAACCAGCCGCTGTCGGCCATCAGCAACTACATGAAGGGATCGCGCCGCCTGCTGGCAGCCTCGACCGACGCCAACGCGCCGAAGATCGAGGCGGCGCTCGATCGCGCGGCCGAGCAGGCGATCCGCGCCGGCGACATCATCCGCCGATTGCGCGACTTCGTCGCCCGCGACGTCTCCGAGAAGCGCGTCGAGAGCCTGTCGAAGATGATCGAAGAGGCCGGCGCGCTCGGGCTCAGCGGCGCCCGCGAGCAGGGCGTGTTCCTGCGCTTCAACCTCGACCCGACCTCGGACCTCGTGCTGGCCGACCGGGTCCAGATCCAGCAGGTCCTGGTCAATTTGTTCCGCAACGCGCTGGAAGCCATGGCCGCGTCGACACGCCGCGAGCTGATGGCTTCAAACACCAAGGCCGCCGATGACATGATCGAAATTGTGATCTCGGATACCGGACACGGCTTTACGGGCGATGCGCTCGGCAACCTGTTCCAGCCTTTTTTCACCACCAAGGCCACCGGAATGGGCGTCGGCCTTTCCATCAGTCGCACCATCATCGAATCCCACGGCGGCCGGA